>NZ_CATKPU010000033.1:0-23005 GCF_949767825.1 Pseudomonas sp. IT-P258
ACCGTGGTCGAAGGGCGTACAGCCCTCAGTAACCTGCTGGTGTTCACGGTCAGCGTGGCCGCCAATGGCAACGTCACGCTCGACCAGAGCCGCGCCGTGGTGCACGCCAACACAAGCAATCCGGATGATTCGACGACGTTGACCTCGGACAACCTGGTAACGCTGACCGCGACCATCACCGACAAGGAGGGCGACAGTGCCCTGGCGACGCTGAACATCGGGCAGAACCTGGTGTTCAAGGACGACGGGCCGAGCATCACCACCACCGGCGTGGAACCGACGCTGACGGTGGACGAGACGGTACTGGCGACCAACGATACCCAGAGCTTCGCTGCCAACTTCAATTCGGCGTTTGGTGCCGACGGGGCCGGCACCCTGACCTACGCGCTGGGCGTGGTGGCCGGGGCCTCCGGGCTGATCGACACGGCCTCGGGCCAGGCGGTGAACCTGTCGCTCAACGGCACCGTGGTCGAAGGGCGTACAGCCCTCAATAACCTGCTGGTGTTCACGGTCAGCGTCGCCGCCAATGGCAGCGTCACGCTCGACCAGGCCCGCGCCGTGGTGCATGCCGACCCAAGCAATCCCGATGATTCGAGGAGTTTGACCTCGGACAACCTGGTGACGCTGACCGCGATCAAGACCGACGCAGACGGCGACAGCGCCCTGGCAACCCTCAACATCGGGCAGAACCTGGTGTTCAAGGATGACGGCCCGGCACTCAGTTTCGGCAACCTGATCGGGACCGGTAGCGTCCTGGCGCAATCCGGATTCTGGAATATGGCGACGGGAGCCGACGGGCTGGGTGCGGCCGGTCTGGACATCTCGTTGGTCAATGATCAGTTCACCCTCGTCAGGCCCGACAACACGACCACGACCGGGACCGGCACGCTCACCGAGCAGACGCCATCACCGGACGCCAATGGCGCGTACCAGTTCGCGGGAACCTTGACCGGTGATTTCGACAACAACGCTGCAACGGCGAATACCACCGTCGACTACACGCTGACTGCTTATGCCGATGGTCACTATGCACTGGATCTGGTGCAGGGCTTCAGTTCGACGATCGTGCTCAGCAGTGCCGACGGCTCGCTCGCTGCCGGCGGCCCGGATTCGGTGCGCACCTTGTTGATTCCTCAGACGAATGACCCGGCTATTCCTTCGACATCCGAGGAGATCGTGTTCTTTTCCGCGAAGGCACTGGCCTCGACCGCGGACATCCTGAGCGGCATCGGGCTCGGAGCCCCCGACCCCACCGAAGCCGCGCTACAGACCAACCCCCTGCCGTCGTACATCGACCCTGCATCCATGAACGTCAGCACGTCCGGCATCGGCGTCGGCAACAACGTCTTCCAGGGCGATAACCTGGCGGCCATCAGCGCCGCCGATGAAAGTTTCGTGATCAATCCAGAGACCCTGCTGACGGGCATGAAGGTCTTCATCGACAACTCCGTGGCGGGTTACAACACGGCGACCGAAGATCTGTACTACAGGATCTACTACGCCGATGGCACGTTTTCGAACCAGGTCGAGGTGAACACCCTGACGCCAGAGGCTGGCGGGCAGGTGTCCTTCCTCATCCAGAAGGAGGGTACGTCACTGATCGACGCTGTTCAGCTGACGATGGGCCGGGGCGATGTCAAGATCCCGGTGATCCAGTTCATTCAGCAGAGCGAGAGTCTGGCCAGCGATGTCCAGTTGGCGTTCAGCGCAACGCTGACGGACAAGGATGGGGACTCGGCGACCAGTGCGTTTGCCGCCAATTTGTTCGCCAACGACCCGACCAACGCATCCTTCGACTTCTCGCTGGCGGGCACGATCGGTAAGCAGGATGCGTTCAACATCGACCTGTCAGTCAATGACAACCTGTACCAGGTCACCGGCTTCGATACGGGTTCAGGCGTGCAAGACAAGCTGGTGCTCAACGGCGACCCGAACGCCGTTGTCCAATCGATCAACAACGCCGGCGCAGATAGCGTCGTGACGGTTGCCGAGACTGGCGGACAAACAACGACCATCACCGTGGTCGGGGCCCATGTTGAGAATACCGACATCTTTTTTGGCAGCGCCTGAGGCTTTGCGCGTGTGAACGGATGCGAGGGTGGCCCAGGAAACCACCCTCGCATTCTTTTTGCGGTTCCGATACGAGATCCCCATGATCGCTACGCTGTGAACTGGCGAGCAGCACAAGGCTTGAAAAGCGCGACGGGTAGGTACGGGTGGACGTGGCAGATTTTACGAAAACAACATCAGTATTGCGGGGCACTCTGTCGCGGGATACCGACAAGGACGGCAAAACGGTGACGGTCTACTCCCTGAAAGTGGGGGGCAGACCGTTTTGTATCGACTTGAAACTCATTCCAGTTCCACCCAGGCGGACTCGGTCGGTGCTTCGTTGGTGAGCCCGTGTTTCAGCGCATACATCAGCAAGTCGATGCGGTTGATGAGATTAAGCTTTTGATAGATGTTGCTGAGGTGGTTGTGCACGGTGTGCTCGCTGATCCCCAGGCGCCCGGCGATGCTCACATATTTGGCGGACGGTTCGCCCACGATGGCGCGAATCAGTTCTCTCTCGCGCAGCGTCAACCGCGCCTGTTTTGCCCGCTCCAGATTGCATTTTATGGGTATTTGCCCGGTCGCGGCATAACCGGAAAGGCCGCCAGCCCAAGCTCTATCCATTGCGAAGTCGCTATGGTGGACCTTGAGGATGGCCTGGATAATTGATTCCGTCGGGTCTTCCGCCAGCACGATGCCGCGAGCGCCAGCCTCTATCGCCTGGGCAGCGGGGACAACTTCATACAGGCCCTTGAGCAGCAGCACTTTCATTTCGGCGCTACGGGTGAGTCCCGCGACGACATCCAGAGGATTCAGCGCATCCGGAAAGAAACTGAAAAAAATCACATCGGGCCGCAGCTGATCGGCAAGATCCAGCGCCTGGGTATAAGTGGTGGCTTGCGCTGTCACTTCCATCCGGGGTTTTCTGGCATTGATCAAATCGTGAAGGCCCATGAGTACGAGGGGACGACAATCGATCAACATCACGCCAATTGACTCTCTTTGGTCAGTCATGATCTTCCTGACCCTCTTGAAAAACCAGTGAAGGCCTCCCCCCGCAGGACTTTGCGAGGCAGAAACTTGCCCACTTGGGCGGTGCGATTGAAGGACGGAATTGAACGCAGGGAGGCCGTAATGAAGCCCTCCCAGGCATTGGCAACCATCGACCCCGGGACCATTTCCATCAACAGCACTGGCACGTGGGGCGAACGTTTCCAGAAGGCAGTCAAAGCCCGGGAGAGAAGATCAATACGAATAATTATCAGTGGTTTACACATGATGATGTGCTCCCTCCCGCCTCTCAACTGATTCTAGGTCAGCTCGGAGCGCTTCCAACCTACCCATCCGTCAGTGCTCGATCCAGTCCCGGTGCGGACAGGCCTGACCGATGTTCTCGAGACGGGGAGTAACCCTCGAAAATCAAGGTATTAGGCCTGCCATAGATGGCCAGTGGCCAAGGTCGGATCCACATCATGATCGTCAATTAATCGACGAGTGGCGTTAACTTGGTAGCGCTAATATCGACTTAGTCAATTTGTCGGCGATATCTGGCTGGTTAGCCACCTTTTTTTGTGCACGAGGTCTCGTTTTCAGTAACGCCTTCGCATATTCAGATTGAGCGTTGGGGAAGGCTCTCAAGGGAATGCCATGGCTGGCCGATAACATGGGCAGTCAAGAGCCTCTTCGTCTCTTTCGGTCGATGCATATGCTGATTGGCGATGAGAAAGTGTGTTGATGGCTAAGGGCTACCAGCTATCATCTGCGCGCCAAAACAGGGGCTGCGAAGCTGAGTCCGTCCGTGTATTTGCCTTTGGGTTCTTCTTCTTAAATTGCCTGGAAATCTTCGATGCTGTCGTATCACCAAAAGCGTTTTCTGATCGTCGATGATTTCTCGGACTTCCGCAGTTCGGTCAGGTCGATGCTGCGTGAACTGGGCGTCAAGGAAGTGGACACTGCCGATACCGGCGAGCAGGCGCTGAAAATGTGCTCGCAGAAAGCCTACGATTTCATCTTGCAGGACTTTCACCTGGGTGACGGCAAGAAGAACGGCCAGCAGGTGCTCGAAGACCTGATGGAAGAAAAGCTGATCAGCCATGAAGCGGTGTTCGTCATGGTCACCGCCGAAACCAGCCAGGCCATGGTGCTCAGTGCGTTGGAGCATGAGCCCGATGCCTACCTGACCAAGCCGTTCAACCGTTCCAGCCTGGCCCAGCGTCTGGAGCGCCTGGAGCAACGCAAGACCCTGCTCAAGCCGATCCTTCAGGCCCTCGACCGCGGTAAGCCGATGGAGGTGCTCAACGCCTGTATCGCCCTGTGCAAACAAGACATCCGCTATTCGCCACTGTGCCTGCGCTTTCGCGCCGATGCCCTGCGCGACCTGAATCAGAACGAAGCGCTGGAGCGTCTCTACGACAGCATCATCGCCGACCGCCCGTTGCCATGGGCGTTTGCCGGGTTGGGCAAGTTGTTGTTCAAGCGTGGCCAGGTCGGGCAGGCCAAGGGCATTTATGAAAAAGCCCTGAAAGTCTTCCCGATGATGCCGTCGCTGTATGACGGCATGGCGGATGTACTGGTCGCCGAAGGGGATACCAAGGGTGCGCAGCGCGTCCTGGAAGAGGCGATTCGCCTGTCGCCGCTGGCGGTGCGTCGCCAGGCATTGCTCGGCAAGCTGGCGATGACCAACGAGGACTTCGACACGGCGGCCAAGGCCTATCGCCAGGCAGTGAGCCAGGGCGCGCAGTCACGGTTCAAGGATGCTGAAAGCAACCTCGGCCTGGCCCATGCGTTGATCAGCAAGGGCAGCGAACGGGGCCTGGACACGCGGACCCGCCTGGAAATCAACACCACATTGAGTGCCGTGGCCAAGGAGAACCCCTCCGATCCGGGCCTGCAAATCCGGGCGCGCCTGATGAAGGCCACTAGCCTGTTGCTCAACGATGCAGAGACGGCCGACAAGCTCACCGAACAAGCCTTGTTGCGTCTGGACGGCATGGAGCAATTCATGAGCGCCGAAGCGGCCTTGCTGGTGGCCAAGCAGCTGAAACTGCTCGGGCAGACCGAAGCCGGCACCGCGATGCTGAAAAACTGCGTGGAAATCTACGGCGACGATCCGGTGGTCATGAAGGACATCGCCAAGCAGACCGACGACCCGAGCATCCTCAATTCCGGCAACGCCGCCGCGGAACTCAACCGTCAGGGCGTGCGCGTGTACAAGACCGGCAATCTGGTGGAGGCCCGGCAGGTATTCCGCAAGGCCCTGGCGATGCAACCGAAGAACATCAGTATCGCCCTGAACATGGCGCAGTCATTGCTGCATGGCACCGATACCAGCGTTCCTTCGGCGGAGCTGGAGGAGTGTCGGACCTGTCTGAAAATGGTCGGCCTGATGCCCGACACCGACGCGCGTTATCCGCGTTACCAGAAGCTGAAAAGCAAGGCGCTTGGCCAATGAATGACAACGAGCAGGCACTGGATTTCTCCACGGTGATCGCCTCTACCGTGCACGACATGAAGAACTCGCTGGCCATGCTGATGCAGGCTCACAGCCAGTGGCTGGGGCAATTGCCGGAGTCGGCGCGGCAAGCGCCGGAGCAGGGCGTGATGGACTTCGAATTCGCCCACCTCAACGGCATGCTGGTGCAGTTGTTGGGGCTGTACAAGCTCGGCGTCAACCAGATGCCATTGCAACCGGCCTACCATGAGCTGGACGACTTCATCGAAGCGCAACTGGCCTGTCATCAGGAGGTGTTCGCCAGCCGCGGCATCATGGCCACCTATGAAGTGGACCCGCTGAGCCCTCTGGGTTTCTTCGATCGTGAGTTGATCGCGTCGGTATTGGCCAACTGCATCAACAACGCCATTCGCTTTGCACGGCATGCCGTTCTGATCAGCGTCAGCGACGATGCCGGGCAACTGGTGTTGACCATCAATGACGATGGCGAGGGGTATCCGGCGCAGATGATCGAGCGTCAGGCCGATTACGTGCAGGGGATCAATCAAAGCACCGGCAGCACCGGGCTGGGCCTGTACTTTGCCGGGCGAATTGCCGCGCTGCATCAACGCAACGGCGTGGGTGGGCGTACAGAAATCAGCAATGGCGGGCCGTTGGGCGGTGGAGTGTTTCGCCTTTACCTGCCCTGACCGGCAGCATATTTTTCGACGCTGCTTGAAATTCCGAACACGTGGAGCCTATTTTGTACGGTCGCCGTTCGCGGCCCGCACAATAACAAGGATAGCGTCATGACGACCATTGGCCTGAGTTCACTCGCGCAGCGATTGACGGGCATTGATCAAGTTGAATGTGTCACGCCGGATTTGAATGGCGTTCCACGGGGCAAAGTGATGACCGCCGAGGGTTTTCTCGACGGTCGACGTTTGCAGATGGCGCGGGGTGTGCTGCTGCAATGCATCATGGGCGGATATCCGCCGGCGCGGTTTTACGGCAGCGACGATGGCGACCTCGCGTTGATCCCGGACCCTGCACAAATCCACCGCTTGCCCTGGAGCCATCCACCGCGGGCCTTGGCCATTTGCGATGCGGATGAACTGGGCACCACCACCAGCTCCAATCTGTCGACCCGTGGCCAGCTCAAGGCGGTGATTGCCCGTTACGCGGCTCGCGGCCTGGCACCTGTGGTGGCGACCGAGCTCGAGTTTTTTGTCTTCGCCCCCAACACCGATCCGACCCTGGCTTTTCAACCGCCACTGGGGCTGGACGGTCGCCGCGAAGACGGTCAGTCGGCGTTCAGCGTCAGTTCCAACAACGGCTTGCGGCCGTTCTTCAATGAAGTCTACGAGTGCATGGCGGCCCTGGGGTTGCCCCGCGATACCTTCATGCACGAAATGGGCGTCAGCCAGTTCGAGATCAATCTGCTGCACGGTGATCCGCTGTTGCTGGCCGACCAGACATTCCTGTTCAAGCACTTGCTCAAGGAAGTGGCCCTCAAGCACGGCCTGAGCGTGGTGTGCATGGCCAAGCCGTTGGCGCATACGCCGGGCAGTTCGATGCATATCCACCAGAGCGTGGTCGAGATCGATTCGGGACGTAATGTGTTCAGCGACGAGGCGGGCCAGGAGACGGCCACTTTCCGCCACTTCATTGCCGGTCAGCAAACGTGCATGGCCGATTTCACCGCGTTGTTTGCGCCGAACGTGAACTCCTATCAGCGCTTGTGCCACCCTTACGCCTCACCGAATAATGCCTGCTGGTCCCACGACAACCGGGCGGCGGGCTTGCGCATTCCGGCCAGTTTGCCGGTGGCCCGTCGGGTCGAGAACCGCTTGCCGGGGGCCGATGCCAACCCGTACCTGGCGATTGCCGCAAGCCTGGCGGCGGGGTTGCATGGCATCGAGAAGGCATTGGAGCCGAGCGCGCCGATCCAGGGTGAGTTCGACGTGCCGGATAATCTTTCGTTGCCGTGTACCTTGCATGCGGCGCTTGAGCGTCTGAAACGTAGCCAGTTGGCCAAGGAACTGTTCGGCACGGAATTCATCGAAGGCTACATCGCTTCGAAGACCCTGGAACTGACCAGTTTCCATGATGAAATTACTCCCTGGGAAAGGCGTGTTTTAGCAACCCAGGCCTGACGTCCCGTCGACATCCGGCTATCGTTTAGCGATAGCCGATTCTCACTGCAAGGAGCCGCTCGGAACGCCGATGCGCCAAATCTGGAAATCCTTTCGAGCGCTGTATTTCGCCTCGCTGATGATGTTGATCGGCTCGGGCCTGTTGAGTACTTACCTGGCGTTGCGCCTGGCTGCCGACCATGTCGACAGTCTGTGGGTCGGTGCGCTGATGGCTGCCAACTATTTCGGCCTGGTGCTGGGAGGCAAGATCGGTCACCGGTTGATTGCCCGGGTCGGGCATATCCGGGCCTATTCGGCGTGTGCCGGGATCGTTGGCGCGGCGGTGCTCGGCCATGGCCTGGTGGACTGGTTGCCGGCCTGGCTGTTTTTGCGGGTGATCGTCGGCCTCGGCATGATGTGCCAGTACATGGTGATCGAGAGCTGGCTCAATGAACAGGCCGATGCCAATCAGCGCGGCATGGTCTTCAGCGGCTACATGATCGCTTCGTACCTGGGGTTGGTGCTGGGGCAGTTGATTCTGGTCATGCACCCAGGGCTGGGGCTTGAATTGCTGATGTTGGTCGCCCTGTGCTTCGCGCTGTGCCTGGTACCCGTGGCCCTGACCCGGCGCATTCACCCGGCACCTTTGCACCCGGCACCGATGGAGCCGCGCTTCTTTATCAAGCGTGTGCCACAGTCCTTGAGTACGGTATTGGGCGCAGGGCTGATCATCGGTTCGTTCTATGGTCTGGCGCCGTTGTATGCCTCTCAACAGGGGCTGACCACCGAGCAGGTCGGTCTGTTCATGGGTAGCTGCATTTTTGCCGGGCTGTTGGTGCAGTGGCCGCTGGGCTGGTTATCCGACCGTTATGACCGGGCCTTGCTGATCCGCTGTTTTGCCATGTTCCTGGCGGTCGCGGCGTTACCGCTGGCGATCTTGCCCAAGGTGCCGCTGGAGGTGTTGTTCGCCGTCGGCTTCCTGTGCTCGCTGGTGCAGTTCTGCCTGTACCCGCTGGCGGTGGCGTTCTCCAATGACCATGTCGAGGGGGATCGCCGGGTGTCGCTGACGGCGATGCTGCTGGTGACCTACGGTGTCGGTGCCAGTATCGGGCCGCTGGCAGCCGGGGTGCTGATGAAGCTGTTCGGCAGCCAGAGCCTGTATGCATTCTTCACGTTCTTTGCGTTGGTGCTAGTCTGGCGGATCCGGCCGAAAGCCGTGACCAACCTGCATCAGGTGGACGATGCACCGTTGCACCACGTGGCAATGCCGGACAGTATGTCCAGTTCGCCGCTGGTGGCTGCGCTGGATCCGCGGGTCGATGAACAGGTGGTGCAGGACCAGATGTGCAATCCGGTGAACCCGGAACCGCCAGCCGAATCAGGACCTGAATCCGATCAGCCGCCAGAAGGCCCTGACTCCGGCCGCGAGCAAAGCTTTACCGAAGCCAGGCCTTAATACCGGGGCACAAAAAAAACGGGCAGTCACCGCAAGGGACTGCCCGTTTTCTTGTTGGCGCTCTATCACATGTCGTCTTTGTCGAAGCGGCGTGCTTCGCGTTGCAACTGGTAGACGAAGCGTTCGACCTGACGCTGCACCAGCCCGCTCATGTTGTGAAAGCGAACGCCGGCGAAGGTGGTGGAAATCCTTTCTTCGAAGTGCAGATAACGCAACTCGACCGGCGCGGTCATCTTGCCGAAGGGCAGGTCGGCGTTGAAACGGTCGTAGACCTGACCTAGTTGCAGGCTGCCGGTGATGTCGCCGTCGAAGCGCAGTTTGCAGCCGGTAGCGGAAATATCCAGCAGCTTGCCGCTGATCGGCGCCTTGAGCTTTTCGCCGTCCAGGTTGACGTTGACCAGTTGTGCCAGCTTCAGCGCGGCGCGGAACGCATTGCGGCGCTGGTGGTACACCACTTCATGGGGCAGGGGGCCGCGGTAGCAGCGGCTGCCACCGGATTCGTCGATTTTCAACTGGCCGTTGCTTTCCCAGGCAATGCGTACGCCTTCGTGGAAGCCTTCGACCCTGAACGGCTCGCCCGCCAGCAGGTAACGCTCGCCATCACGGGGAATCATTTCGTCCAGGGCAATCATGTTGCTGTCACGGTCCAGGTCCACCAGGTAGCTCTGGAAGCGCTGGCTGCGCTCATGGAACGTGATGATCAGCGGGTCATGGCTTTCGAGCAGCTGGCGCAGGTTGCTGGAGATTTCCAAGGGCGTGGAGAGCACCTTGGGTGGCTGCGGAGCATCATCCACGGATAAGGCATTGGACACGGTTAATCAATCTCCAGACAAAATTTGACTACGGCAGACTAGCAGTTTGCCAGTATGTTGCGCGTCTTGATAGAGCGAGGGCGTTGACCGCTTCATGCCTGACTGAGCGGGCGTGGCTTGGCAAGCTTGGAGAATGTTCCGCTGGCATCGTAAAGCGCCGGGGTTTCACCGCCGGTGAGGATTTTCAGCTGGGTGGCTGTAGCGGCCTGCTGAGTGAGGATCGACTGGCCGTTGTTGGCGTTGATGGCCTGGCACTGGGCCAGGAGATCGGTCAGCACGTCACTTTGCGCCAGCAACTGCTCGCCAATGCTCGACTGGCCGGCCAATTGCTCAAGGCCGCTGCGGTTGGTCGGCAGGTTGAGGCTGGCGAGGATTTCACTGCGCTTGCGGCCATGCTGTTCGAGCAAAACGATCAACGCCTGTTTCTGCGCCAGGATGTTCTCGAGCAATGGCATGTCGCGGCCATGCAATGCGAGGGATTCGGTCTGCAGTAACTCCAGCAGGTGTTGCGCTGGGGCAAAGTCGTCGGTGATCAGTTGCAGTAGATGAGTGTCGTGCATGGCTGGCCTTGGGTTTTAAGCGTCCAAAAGCCTGGCGCCGGCGGTGGCCTAGCGCTGGGCTTCGAAGTTGAGCAGTTTGCTGGCTACACGGTTGCTGTCGACTTTATAGCTGCCATCGGCAATCGCTGCTTTCAACTCGGCCACGCGGGCGTTGTCGACGGCAGGCTGATCGCGCAGCTTGTCAGTGACCTTCTGCAACTGTTGAGCCTCATTGCTGAGATGTACCGATTCCCCGCTTTTGACGGTGCCGGCCTGTTCGGCCGCGGACTCCAGCGGCGCGGATTTGCCGGCTTCGGCGCTTTCCTTGCTGGCGCTGGTACGTGTACTGCCCGTCAGGGACGAGGAGCTGTTCAAACGGCTGAAATCGATGACCATGATAAAAAACCTCTGGGAATTTGGACGCTTGCCATGGTTTCGGCCATTCCCTGGAAAACTTTAGGCTCATTTATCAATGAACCTTGCGCGCGTCAGCGCTTGCCCTGCATGGAGCACAGTCTAGGGAACAGCCGCGGCAAGCGCCACATTCAGATGAACAGAGCGCCTTACATGGACACTTCCACCTGCCCCGGTGCCATGACCTGCGCCTTGATGACTCGTTGGGAGTTGAGGTTTTTCACCCGGATTTGCTCGCTCAGGCTGCCGTTTGACAGCGCTTCGCCCGGCATGCGCACGCTGAGGGTGCCGCTGCGGGCGGTTATCACCACTTGATCGCCCTTGCGAATGACTTCGGCCTGCTCGATGTTCACCAGGGTAATTACCTGGTCGGCGACCATTGGTCGGGTCAGTCGCTGGCCGATCGCCTGATCGAGGGAGGTCAGGTAGCCCTGGCTGATGAGGCTGATATCGCGCTCGCGCAGGATCACGTCTCCAGGTTCGACAATGGCGGCGCGGCGCAGTGGCCGGGCGCTGGTCACGACCTCGCGAAACAGGCGGACTTGAGCGGGTACGAACACTGTCCAGGGGGAAGTACCCTCGCAGCGAACCTTGACCGTGACCCGTCCCAGCGGCTTGGGACTCTCGAGCGTTGCTGTCAATTCCTTGTCGCACATGGGCATGTGCATGCGCGGATCGAGCGGGTTGACCTGGATCTCGTAGCGACCTTCCGTTTGACTGGTAGCCAGATAGTCTTCTACGGTGAATTCAAGAAAGCCCTGAGTGACGCCGATAAGCATGTCAGGCAAGGTAACCGCGTCAGCAAGGGCAGGGCTGCCAGCGTTGAACAGGCAAACAGCCGCCAGCACGCCGGGCAATTTGCGGTAGGGTGTGGTCAGGCGTCGAAAAAATGTCGGTTCTGTGTTCATAACGATTAAAAAAGCAAGCGCCGTGCCGTTTAGTGATGAAGGCGCGTCGCAACAACACTTGGCGTTGGTGTAGGAGTCTGGGCATGGCTGGTGTAATGGATTCGGTAAACCAGCGCACGCAACTGGTGGGGCAGAATCGCCTTGAGCTGTTGTTGTTCCGTCTCGACGGCCAGCAACTGTACGGGATCAACGTGTTCAAGGTTAGGGAGGTGCTGCAATGCCCCAAACTGACGCTGATGCCCAAATCCAGTCCTGTCGTGTGCGGCGTGGCGAACATCCGGGGGGCGACCATTCCGATCCTTGATCTGGCGATGGCGACCGGCTCCGGCGCGTTGAAGGACAAGAACAACCCCTTCGTGATCATCACGGAGTACAACACCAAGACCCAGGGGTTCCTGGTCCGTTCGGTGGAGCGCATCGTCAACATGAACTGGGAGGAGATCCATCCGCCGCCCAAGGGCACCGGGCGCGATCACTACCTGACGGCGGTGACGCGGGTCGACAATCAGTTGGTCGAAATCATCGACGTCGAAAAGGTGCTGGCGGAAGTGGCTCCGACGCCGGAAGCGATTTCCGTTGGTGTGGTGGATGTCGAAACCCAGCACAAGGCGCTTTCGTTGCGCGTGCTGACGGTCGACGACTCGTCGGTGGCGCGCAAGCAGGTCACGCGTTGCCTGCAAACGGTCGGCGTCGAAGTGGTGGCGTTGAACGACGGTCGGCAAGCGCTGGACTACCTGCGCAAACTGGTCGACGAGGGCAAGAAGCCGGAAGAAGAGTTCCTGATGATGATCTCCGACATCGAGATGCCGGAGATGGACGGGTACACGCTGACGGCGGAAATCCGCAACGACCCGCGCATGCAAAAGCTTCATATCATCCTGCATACTTCGTTGTCGGGGGTATTCAATCAGGCGATGGTCAAGAAGGTCGGTGCCGATGACTTCCTGGCCAAATTCCGTCCTGATGACCTGGCATCCCGGGTAGTCGACCGGATCAAGGCAGCAGATATCAGCTAGGGGCCCGTGCCCCTGGCAGTCAACACGATTTAAGAGGCGGCATCATTGTCTACGGGTAATTTGGATTTCGAACAGTTCCGGGTATTCCTGGAAAAAGCCTGTGGCATTTTGCTCGGTGAAAACAAGCAGTACCTGGTCTCCAGCCGTCTCAACAAACTGATGGAACAGCAAGGCATCAAGTCTTTGGGCGAACTGGTTCAGCGCATGCAGACCCAGCCGCGCAGCGGTTTGCGCGAGCAGGTGGTGGACGCCATGACCACCAACGAAACCCTGTGGTTTCGTGACACCTACCCGTTTGAAGTCTTGAAGAACAAGGTACTGCCCGAAGCGATCAAGGCCAGTCCCGGCCAGCGCCTGCGCATCTGGTCGGCGGCGTGCTCGTCGGGCCAGGAGCCGTATTCGCTGTCGATGTCCATCGACGAATTCGAGCGGGTCAACATGGGCCAGTTGCGGATGGGCGTGCAGATTGTTGCCACCGACCTGTCCGGTACCATGCTGAACAACTGCAAGACCGGCGAGTACGACAGCCTGGCCATCGGCCGCGGTCTTTCGCCCGAGCGCCTGCAGCGTTATTTTGACCCGAAAGGGCCGGGGCGCTGGGCGATCAAGGCGCCTATCAAAAGCCGTGTGGAGTTCCGTTCATTCAACCTGCTGGACAGCTACGCGAGCCTCGGCAAGTTCGACATCGTGTTCTGCCGCAACGTACTGATCTACTTTTCCGCCGAGGTGAAGAAGGACATCCTGTTGCGCATCCACAGCACGTTGAAGCCGGGCGGTTACCTGTTCCTCGGTGCTTCCGAAGCGCTGAACGGTTTGCCGGATCATTACCAGATGGTCCAGTGCAGCCCGGGGATCATTTACCAGGCGAAGTGATGCAAAAGCGCCGCGCATAAAAATGGGAGTCCTCCGGGACTCCTTTTTTATGCGCGGCGCTTTTGCATCACGTAGGAGCTGTCGCAGGCTGCGATCTTTTGATCTTGATCTTGAAAAGCAAAATCAAAAGATCGCAGCCTTCGGCAGCTCCTACAGGGGGGAGTGTGCGTAGGACAAGCGGCAGAAAAGCGGCATCCGGCGGAAAACCGTTGCCGCTTTTCTGGCATTGCCGCGTTGCCATGGCCGGCAAAGCCCCGGTTTCCGGGTTTTTTTGAATTGGCATGGGGCTTGCTAAGTTGATCCTACGAAAAATCAGGTCACCCGAAGGTTTCCCGACATGAGCATCAGCTTCGATAAAGCGCTCGGTATCCACGAACAAGCCCTGGGCTTCCGCGCCCAGCGTGCCGAAGTCCTGGCCAACAACATCACCAACGCCGATACCCCGAACTACAAGGCTCGGGATCTGGACTTCTCGAAAGTGCTCGCCGAGCAGAACGAGAAAACCAAAGGCGGCACCTTCGCCTTGAACATGACCAACAACCGTCATATCGAAGCTGAGGGCCTGGGCAATGGCGACGAGTCGTTGCTGTATCGCACGCCGATGCAACCGTCGATCGACCAGAACACCGTGGACGCCCAGCTTGAACAATCAGCGTACGCGGAAAACGCGATCGGTTTCCAGGCCAGCTTCACCCTGCTCAACAGCAAATTCAAAGGGCTGGTGTCAGCCCTGCGCGGAGAGTAAGCCATGTCTCTATCCAGTGTTTTCAACATTGCCGGTAGCGGCATGAGTGCGCAGACCACGCGTTTGAACACCGTCGCTTCGAACATTGCCAACGCCGAGACCGTCTCGTCGAGCATCGACCAGACCTACCGTGCGCGTCACCCGGTATTCGCCACCATGTTCCAGGGCGGGCAGAGCGGCGGCAGCGATTCGTTGTTCCAGAGCCAGGACGCCGCCGGTCAGGGTGTTCAGGTGCTGGGTGTAGTTGAAGACCAGAGCAACCTCGAGGCGCGCTACGAGCCGAATCATCCGGCGGCCGATGCCAAGGGTTACGTCTACTACCCGAACGTCAACGTGGTGGAGGAAATGGCCGACATGATTTCCGCGAGCCGTTCGTTCCAGACCAACGCCGAAATGATGAACACCGCCAAAACCATGATGCAGAAGGTCCTGACCCTCGGTCAGTGATAAGGGGCGACTCAGATGAGTGTTACCGATTCCACCAGTGGTTTGAGCCTCAACGACATCCTGGCCAACTCTTCGATCAAGACCACCACCACGACTGACGGCCTCGCGTCGGCCACCGGCAGCGCCACGGGCAGCAAGGCCCTGGGCAAGGATGCGTTCCTGCAGTTGCTGGTTACGCAGTTGAAAAACCAGAACCCGCTGGAACCCCAGGACAACGGCGAGTTTGTCGCTCAGTTGGCGCAATTCAGCAGCCTGGAAGGCATCACCACGCTCAACGATACGGTGACCGGCCTGGCCAGCAACTACAACTCGTCCCAGGCCCTGCAGGCGTCGTCGCTGGTGGGCCGTTCGGTCATCGCTCCGGGCGACAAGGCCGTAGTCGATACCACCAAGAGCCTCAGCGGCACGGTAGTCGTGCCGTCTTCAGTGGCGTCCGCCACCCTGAAGATCACCGACTCGGCCGGCAAGACCGTGCGCACCATCGACCTCGGTTCGCAGAAAGCCGGCAACGCCAGCTTCATCTGGGATGGCAAGAACGATGCGGGTGAGACGGTAGCCGCTGGCACCTACACCTTCGGTGCCACGACCACCATCGATGGCAAGTCCGTCGCGTTGATCACTAATCTGCCGGCGACCGTCAACAGTGTGACCATCAGCCAGACCGGTGGTGAGTTGATGCTCAATCTGGCCGGGCTGGGCAGCATTGCCCTGTCCAAAGTACAAACCATTGGTATGTAGAGCCGACTAACACGGCATAAAGGAGTGGATGATGTCTTTTAATATCGGCCTTAGCGGTCTCTATGCAGCCAACAAACAACTGGACGTGACCGGCAACAACATCGCCAACGTCGCGACCACCGGTTTCAAATCGTCCCGTGCAGAATTCGAAGACGTGTACTCGGCGACCCGCCTGGGCACCGGCAGCAAGACAGTCGGCAACGGCGTGCGCCTGGCTAACGTTTCCCAGCAGTTCGGCCAGGGTGACGTGAGCAACACCGGCAACGTGCTCGACATGGGTATCCAGGGCAACGGTTTCTTCGTACTGAGCAACAACGGTTCGTTGACCTACAGCCGTGCCGGTACGTTCAAGACCGATAAGGAAGGCTACGTCACCAACAGCGACGGCACTGCCCGTCTGCAAGGTTACGGCGTGGACTCCAACGGCAAGATCGTCAATGGCGTGCTGACCGACCTGCGGATCGACACCTCCAACCTGGCGCCGAAGTCCACCAGCACCGTGTCGTCGACGATCAACCTGAACTCCACCTCGGCGGTGATCGACCAGACGGTTGCGGCGAACAAGTTCGACCCGTCCAAGACCGAGACCTTTACCAAGTCGTTCAGTACTCCGATCTACGATACGCAGGGTAACCAGCACACCATGGATCAATACATGGTCAAGACTGGCGCGAACACCTGGGACACCTACACCCTGATCGATGGCCGCAATCCCGATGGCAGTGATCCAACCGTCACTGATCCGATCGCTTCGACCATGTCGTTCGACTCCACCGGTAAACTGACCTCGGTGAGCACGCCAGTGACGCCGCCAACCACGCCACCGACTTCGGTGATCAGCAGTGACCTGAAAATCACCAACTGGACCCCGGGCAGTGTCACCAATGGCGTCTGGACAGCCAACGGTGCCGCAGCCGATCCTGCAGGTCTGACTATCGCCATGGCCAACACCACCCAGTTCAACGCCGACACCGCGCGTTCGATTCCGGCGCAGAACGGTTACGCCACGGGCCAGATCACCAACTTGACCATTGATGGCAGTGGTGTGCTGCTGGCCAACTTCAGCAACAACCAGACCAAGCCGATCGGCCAGATTTCCCTGGCCAGCTTCACCAACGAGCAAGGCCTGCAGCCGGTAGGCGGCACCAGCTGGAAAGAAACCTACGCGTCGGGCATTCCGGGCTACGATGCGCCGGAGACCGGTACCCTGGGTTCGATCGTTTCCAACTCCCTGGAAGAGTCCAACGTCAACCTGACCAACGAACTGGTCGACCTGATCAAGGCACAGAGCAACTACCAGGCGAACGCCAAGACCATCTCCACCCAGAGCACCATCATGCAGACCATCATTCAGATGACTTGATGCTGGATTGAGCTGTGCAAGGAGCCCCTCGAAAGCACCTATACCCTAAAAATACATAGGATGTGGGTAAGTGACCGCAAGGAGTTGTCTAAATTGAATTTTTAGACCAATGCGCTGTTATGCATAAATACATCGCAATGCATCACAACCTCCCAGGCGCCGACGGTAACGTCGGCGCCTTTTTATTTAGTAATAGGATCTCCCAGCGCCTTGCGAACTGCGCGGGCAAAGCCCACCTCGAACATCGTCCGGCCGCGCTCGTTAACGATTTCACCGTGGCTGCCTTCCTTCATGCCGCGCTCTTCGAGGTAGCTGGCCGACACAGCTTTTTCCAAGGCTTCCCGTTCTGACGGTGTGAGTTGCGCGGACGAGTCGAGCAAGGCGGGCAGCTGTATTTCCGGGGCAGCAGAACCGGTTGCATCTATGTGACGGCGGTCCACGTTCACTTGGGTATGGGCTTTCAGCACGTTGAGCTGCGCCTTGAGCTTGTCGCGTTCAGCGATGACGGCCTGCATAATGGAGCGGATGGCAGGGTCTTCGATGCGCATAAGGTATTCGTGGCTCGCTAGGGTCTTTGGGGGCTTGGGCTTAGCGGGACCGGCATAGGCGGCCCAGGCTTCGATGAGCGCCCGGTAGTCGGCAGACGGAGCGTTGTACAGGGCTCGGCCCTTCAAGATGCATTCGGCTTCAGCCAAGCGGCCGATGGCCGACAGCGC
Organism: Pseudomonas sp. IT-P258; assembly: GCF_949767825.1. Lineage (NCBI taxonomy): Bacteria > Pseudomonadati > Pseudomonadota > Gammaproteobacteria > Pseudomonadales > Pseudomonadaceae > Pseudomonas > Pseudomonas sp. IT-P258. The sequence goes on from NZ_CATKPU010000033.1 coordinate 17,645, forward strand.
GAAGTCGCGCGAGCCAGCCGCGTGCTGTCTACGGCAAAGCTCATGTATCTTCGCAAGGTTCGCCCGCCGGTTAGAACGTCCACCCTTGTTAAGGAGCGACGTCAGCACAGCGTCCGGGTGGAGGTCTGTCATGCCGTTCATGCCTGCTCTCCCGTCGGGGGCCTTCGCTGAGTGAGCGGCGCCTGATCAGCCTGTGCTCCGGTCAGCAGGCAGACGAGGTCCATGTCAAAATGCTGGCTGAGGCGTGCGCCTGCGTCCATTATGCGAATTACTTCCCGCTGGCCCAGAGCGGGATTTTCAGGGTGTATCTGCTGGGCTAGTCGTCGCATGAAGGCGTTGCCGGCGAGAAGTTGTTCCTGCTCGTTCAGGAGCATGAATACGGGTTGCAGGTTGTCGCGGTAGAGCACTCCATCGAGTAGCTGGCTGCGGCGGAGGACCGCCTTGCCCGGCTCCAGGTCGGGGTAAACCTCGACGCTGTCACAAACGCCGGCCAGTTGGAGCAGCTCCGAGTCTGTCTCATCGAAGATTACCTGTACCTCTCTCTCCGCACCGACCGTGATCAATTGCGTTCCGTCGCCCTGCGGGGCTTCAAGCACCCTCTTGCAACGTTCGATGAGCCGCCAGCAGGCCACCAAGTCTTCGGCCAAGTCGCTGAATCGCTTCATAGCGCTTTCCCATACTCGCTCGGACTGGCGGAAGTCGCCCACCCGGGCGAACGGCTGCCCCGTGTACTCCGCATCCGCCTTCTGCTTTTTCAGATCGTGTAGCTCCTGCTCACGGCTAAGGCAAGCGTTACGGGCATCGTCAAAGTGATAGGCTAGCGTGTTGAAGTGAGCTGCCAGCGCAGGCAGGTAATGCGGCTCGGTGACGAACCAGCGACAACGCACGCAATTGCGACTGCCACCCGGAACCGGCCCGTATTTGGTATTCACTGACGAACTACTGTTGGTGATCATAGGCCCCCCGTTATAGCACCCCCCCACCATGCCATTGCCTTCAACATCGCTGGTGTTGCCGCCGACCAAGCACAGACCGTGGTGCATCGGCATCCAGCCCGCCGGGTTGCGCGCGGCTGGATGCTGCGGGATGGCTGCGGCCAGGCTAGGCACACTGTTACAGATGGCCTTCTGCAGTAGTTCGTCGTGTAAAGTGTCAAGCAGGAAGTCCTGAATGCGCGCTTCCTTGTTCGCCTCCAGCCGCTCCGCGGCGCCAAGCAGCACGTCGCGAATGTAACTCCCGCCGGGCTTTGTGTAATACAGCGTCATAAGCAGGCGGCTGTGGCCAACGAGCTTCTGCAACACGGGGAATGGCACTTGTCCATCCAGAGCCAGAGCGGTGATGAGGGAGACGCGCAGGCTGTGCAGGGGAAAGAGAGTTGTTCTCCCGTTATTCTGCTCTTCCAGTGGTGGCAAGAAACGAATCAGTGCACCGTTGCGATGAGTCTCACCACGGTTAGCAACGCGGATTTCCAGTGCCTCCAATAGACGGAACCAGCACGCCTCTAGTTTGCCGTATCGCTGCACAGGAAAATTCCACTCGCCATCTCGCGCCTCCGGCAGCCTGAAGAGAAAGCAGGCATCCGAATAGCCAGCGAGTTGCACCTCGCTTTTTGCCCGGAGGTGACGGCCGTCCAGTTCCCTCCACGCCGTGCGCCGCGAGAGCGGGTTGTACTTCTCCTGCCAGTTGCGCAATTTCTCTAGCCAGTAGAAGACATCTTGGTGAACTGGCCCGCCAGAAGGCCAGGGCAGTACGTAGCCCTTGTCGGGACCGGATCTACCGATGTCGGCGGTCTTGTTCGTATTTATGTAGAGAATGGCCAGGGCAGGCTCAACGTCGGTGGCCGGAGTACTACGGCGGAACACCCCTTGCTGGAGGGGGTGGCGTGCGCTGCCCTGAGCTAGCCGGTTCGCATTTAACGCCCACGCACCTTCTGCGTAGCGCCAGGTATCGGCTTCGCCTGAATCGAGCATGCGGACCTGGAAGGTGCGTAACGGCAGTATGAGCTTGACGAGGAGAGCTACCCAGCGCACCGGTGACCACATTTCCAGGCGTGTGCCGTTCTTGATTGATCGCTCACGCCACACGCAGTCCGGATCGTTACGGTCAATCTGGTCTTCGTTCGCTTCAAACCAGTCGGGTCCGCGCTGGTCGCTTTCCGCGCCTAGGGCACCATGCGCCCAATGCCAGCTCCGGAAGTTCGGCCCTGACGCGAGCATGCAGCGCAGTTCGTCGATGTAGCCGTAGGGCAGCGGAGAATGCACGCTTTCGTCGCGCCGAGGCAGGCCGCTCTTGGACATCTTGGGTACTGGGTTGCGGAAGGCAGGCGAGACCACTGGATCACCGTCGTCGGCTGCTTCGCTGAACTCGCGCAGAAGCACGAAGTGCAAGAAGGAGTGTATGGTGTTGTTGTATTGGATGCCGTCTGCAGAATCCGGGCAGACTGTGCGGTGAAAGTCAGGGAGGACCGTGACGCGGGCCAAGAATACTGCCGGGTCGAGCGGCAACCCCTGCAGGACGAGGTATCGCTCGAAGAACGCCGCAAGGGCCTGGAGCTTCTTACCAACTCCGCTTGTTTCCCCTTTCAACCACAGAATGGCCAAGGCGCGCCAGACAGCCAACTGCGGATGTTCGCGTTCCACCCAGCCCAGATTGGTGTCGGTATTACGATTCAACCCTTTCCTCTTCGGGACAGGGCTGGTGGATGTCTTGGGCGCCGTCTTCTCTTTGGTCATACGGATTCTTCACTCGCTGAGTTCGATGCCTGATTCTCGGCTAGGCACGAACCGCGTGCCGGCGTGTTTGTTCCGCAGCCGCTGCGCAGCCGCATTAAGCGCCGCCAAGGCCTCGCGAGCGGTCGCCCGGGTGTAGACCTCTTGGCTTTCCTCGGAGGCGTGATGCATGAAGCGGCGAATCAGTGACTTGTCGACACCTGCGCTGCGCAGTCGGCGGCCGTAGGCGTGACGGTGACCGTGTGGTGTCGTGCCCAGTGCTTTGCCGACCGCGAGGCCGATACGTTCGCAAGCGGTGGCATGTGCTTTGTTGTACTGGGCGAGCGTGTACATCGCGCCCACGGGCTCGCGGCTCAGGTTGATGAAGGCAAACGGATGGTCGCGCTCGATACGTGCAACTTGGTCCAGGTAGCGATACCAAAGTTGCAGGAACCACTCGCCATATTCAGGCAGGAACCAGTAGGCCTGCTTGTAGTAAGCCGCATCGTGCATGCCGCCCTTCCAGCCGGCGTGGCGCCGGTCCATCACCTCGGTGCGGGGCATCAGGCCGAACCGCTGGGCGAGGTATTCCGTGCGTTTGCCTTTACGAGGTTTGCCCTTTTCGTCGCACCAATCGGCAGGCGCAGCGCCATGGCTTGGGTGATGAATCAGCACCTTGGCCTGGCGTGGGCAGACCAAGTCAGGGAACACGTCCGAAATGTAGAGGTGGAAAGGCTCCGACTCGCGGAAGCCAGCGCCGTGCAACAGAAGTGTGATGAGCATGCCGCGATAGTCCTGACGTCCGGCCGTCCTGAATCCCTTGGCTATCAACTCCTCGAAGCGCTCTTCCGGGAAGGCCGGCGGCTCACTTCTTTCGACCTGCGGAAGGCGTCGCCCGCGGACACGATGTCCTGTTTCTGTGGGGGCTGCATTCGCCGCCCACGTGTGCCCAAGGAAGGCCCTGCTGCGTCGGAATTGGTACGCAGCCTCGTCAGTCTGTCGGTCGAAGGCGCCGCCCGCATAGCGTGGGTTCAACAAGGCCGCCTCGGGACGCATCTTCCCAAGCCAGTCGAAAAAGTCCGTCAGTTGGGTGACGATGTGCGAGGCGTCCTGCGGCGAGCGCGGCGCCCAGCACAAGCCGCTGGGATCAAGCCCCGTCTCAATGTCGAAGGTGCCGGTATACAGCCGCTGAGCGAAGTTCTGAAACAGACGATAGGTGTCGCGCTCGGCGGGATTGGATTGCAGGTACTCGAGAAACATCCGGACCGAGCGGGTGACTTTCGACATCCAAGTCAGGCTGCGGTCATGGCTGCGAGACAGGCAATAGTCGAGTAAAGGCTCCAACACCCCAGCCGACGTCAATAGCGCTGGCAGCTCGCTATAGATCCCTGTGGCGTCGGTGTAGACGCGAGCCTTGACTGTCACAAACACGATGCGCAGCTCCTATCTGAGCATCGTATAAGTTAAAGACGCCATTCCTGGCCTTCCTCAACGATCTGGTGCTCTTCGCTGACCACGCTGAGCGCCTTACCGCGATGTGCCAAGCAGAAGCGTGATACAACCTCTGCTTGAACGCCGGCCGCGGACGTCGTATCGGCAAGCGTGCCAACCCAGACATAGCGCAGTGTTTCTAGGCACGCGAGATAATAGCTGGTTGACATGGTTTAGCTCCGATCAATGAAGTGATAAGGGGCCAGAAAGACGAGGTTTATCTATGTTGCCTACAAGCAGAGCAACGAGATGAAATGTCAACGCTCACTTCGTTAACGTTAGGCAGATTGATGAGCATAGTCGACGGAAGGCGATCAGGTTGCAGGCTGACAAGGCGCTAACAACGAGTACAGGGAGGGAGATAGGGCTTTTGCTGCGATAGCGCGATTTGCACTCCACTTCAATACCTGTTCGCATTGACACTTGCGTCCGCTTTGGGGCGGTTTCAGCCGGTCTTGGCAGGCAGAAATCGGCCATTTGCGGACATGCCGTAGCTTTCCATCACCCTGAGCTAGCCGCTAAAGTACGGACTCAAGGAGCTTAGAGACGAGCAATGAAACTGAACCACAGACCAGTGAAGGCTAGCGACGTAAAAATGATCTGCGGCTTTCCTCAGAACGCTCAAGAGTTGTTTTTCATGTTTCCGAAGGCGCACTTCCCGCTAACGGAAACGCAGTTGAATACCGCGATCTCCCAACGCTTCGACTCTACCGTCGTGGAGATCAATGGGACTGTCGTTGGGTTTGCCAATTTCTATCGGGCTGAACGCAATGGCGTTTGCTGTATTGGCAATGTCATCGTCTCACCGAGCGCTCGGGGCGAAGGAGTGGCCACGTTTATCGTAGAGGCGATGACCGGCTTGGCATTCGAGCGTTACGCAGCCAACGAGGTGCAGATTTCCTGTTTTAACGAAAACACGGCAGGGCTGCTGCTCTACCCCAAGCTAGGGTTTGTGCCTTATGCCATTGAGGAGCGACCTTCTTTGGGAAACGGCCGATCGGCCCTCATACACATGACGCGCAGCAGAAGCTCGACTGATTGAATACACCGTCGATTACTACCTTGGATGACAGGCAGCAACCGGCCCAGAGTGTGTAAAAACACAACTACGCTCAAAAGCCCTGTATCGAATTTTTATTTCGTTGTACGTTGAAGCCGCGGA
>NZ_CATKPU010000034.1:0-17205 GCF_949767825.1 Pseudomonas sp. IT-P258
GCCCCCCGGCGGGGGGGGGCGCGGGGGGGCGTCCCGACGAAGGGGGCGACGCGGTCTTTGATCAGTAAAACATCGTGCGTGTTTCTTCCAGATCGGCACGCATCGCCTTGTCGTCAAAGTCGATCCCGAGTGCCTTGCAGGCCGGTACATTCAGCGCATCGGCACGGGTGTGCGGGTGATCGCTGTCCTGTAGACAATACAGGCTGGCCACCTGCACCAGATCCACATAGTCGACCTGCGCAGACTGGCGCTTGAAGTCCAGGTATAGCCGCGGCACTTGCACCAACATGTCTGGAAATTCCCAGACCTTGAGCAGTTTTTCGCCGATCAGCGGATGAATCTGGTCGATCACATGGTTGAGGCTGACCGGGTCGGACAGCAGCTCATAGTGATCTTCGGCGTAGGTCAGGATCGGCAGTACGCCGATCTGGTGCACCAGCCCACCAAGGGCCGCCTGATCGGGCTTGAGTCGGGTGTAGCGGCGGCACAAGGCGTAGCTGACGCCGGCAATTTCCAGGCTTTTGCGCCAGACATCGCGCATCTTCTGTTCCACCACGTCGGAGCGGGCATGGAAAATCTGCTCCATGACCAGGCCGATCGCCAGGTTACAGCTGTAGTTGATGCCCAGGCGGGTGATCGCGGTATGCAGGTCGGTCACTTCCTGGGCTGCGCGCAACAGTGGGCTGTTGACCACTTTGATCAGGCGTGCCGACAGCGCGGTATCACGGCCGATCACTTTGCTCAGGGTGCTGACGCTGACTTCCGGGTTTTCCGCGGCCTTGCGAATCTGCAGGGCCACTTCCGGTAACGTTGGCAGAACCAGGTCATCGTTATTGATGGCCTCAACCAAATCCTGTTGGACCTTTTCCGCCAGCTCGCTCATTTAGTCTCTCTAGCTGTTGCGTCAAATACTGCCGTTATTGCTGGATTTCGCGGTCGCGGTCCAGTTCATAAGGCAGGTCGAGCAGCTGCAAGGACGGCCCTTCGGGCGCGCCCAGGTGGATGTCTCCACTTTCTGCTGCTTCGGCTTGCAACACAGCCAGGAGTTCAATGTTCTGCCCGGCGCGGGCCGCCAGCACCACTTCGCCGATGGAGCTGCCGTGAGTCGGGGAAAACAGCGGTGTACCAGGCTCAGGCAGTTCGTCGGCAGCCAGTTGCAGGCGGTACAGGCGGCGCTTGAGTTTGCCCAGGTACTGCATCCGCGCGACGATTTCCTGCCCGGTGTAGCAACCTTTCTTGAAACTCACGCCACCAACCGCTTGCAGGTTGAGCATCTGCGGGATGAACAACTCGCGGGTGCCGGGCATGACCTGCCCGATCCCTGCGCGGACCTGGCCCAGCAGCCATTGATTCAGGTCGACTTCGCTCAGCAGCGTCGAAAGCTTGCCTTTGATCGCGTCGGCTTGACCGGCGGCGACCCACAGCTCGGCACGGTCAGGCGAGACACGGATAGCGATCAGCCCATCGCTGCGCACGACGCTGTCGGTTTCTGCTGGCAGGTCCAGGCCGAGGCTGACCAGTGCGGCGTCGCCATGGTCAACGCCGAAGCGGACCCAGGCGGCACTTTCGTCGGTCAGTTTCGACTTGGAAAACACCGCGTATTTTTTCAGGTCCGCCAGTTGCGGTTCGAGCAATTCGGTGGCCATGGCCAGGACCACGCCGTCACCCTCGAGCAGGATGCGGAAACTCGATTGCATCCGGCCTTTTTGCGTGCAGCGGGCACCGAGGCTGGCCCGGGAATCGCTCAGGTAGTTGAGGTTGCAGGTCAGTTGGCCTTGCAGGAATTTGCTGGCGTCCGCGCCGCGGACCGCGAGAACACCTTCATGAGAAAGGGTGCAGAAAAAAGCTGAATCGGCCATGGGTCATCGCAGGATAAAAAGTCTGGTGGACATCATAAGGGCCCGTCTTCGAAATGGGTAGTTAACAAAGGCTCGTCGGTGGCCGACCAAAGCCGACTGTTCGATAGGGCGCGGGCCTGTATACTTGCGGCCTATTTGAGGAGCGCTCCATGGTCGAAGATGTTGAACTGAATCGCCTCTACTGGCACAGCCGCCGCGGCATGCTTGAGCTTGACGTGTTGCTGGTGCCGTTTGTGAAAGAGGTTTATCCGCACCTCAACGAAGTGGATCGCGCCTGCTACGTCAGGCTGCTCGAATGCGAAGATCAGGACATGTTCGGCTGGTTCATGGAACGCGCCGAATCGGAAGATCCCGAGCTGCAACGCATGGTTCGCATGATCCTGGATCGTGTCCAGCCCAAGTAACGGGTTCGAATGCCGCTGGCATGCCTCACGGCAGTTGCTGGCGGCATATCTTCTGGCCCAGCTGTTCGCGTTGGGTTCTTTGTTTTCACTGTCAATTCCGGTCTGGGCCAGCGCGCTCGGCGTCGTGCTGTGCGTGGCTCACGGAGTCTGGCTGTTGCCCCGGCAAATCCTGCTGACCCACCCGCAGGCCTTTTGCGGCTTGCGGCGCGATGCCGATGGCTGGCAGCTGTGGAGTCGGGCCAGGGGGTGGCAGCCCGTGCAACTGAGACCGGACAGCCTGGCGCTGCCAATGGTGGTGGTACTGCGTTTTCGACTGCGTGGCGAGCGCCGGGTCCGGGCCATTTGCGTGCCCCGGGATGCGCAGGCGGCGGATGTGCACCGACGCCTGCGGGTCCGGCTCAAATTCAGCCGACGTAGGTGGGCGGCACCAGAATAGTGTCCAGTGCGACCGGCAGCATGTCCGGGTAGTCGAGGGTGTAATGCAGGCCACGGCTTTCCTTGCGCTCCATGGCTGACAGAATCATCAGCTCTGCCACTTGGGCCAGGTTGCGCAGTTCGATCAAGTCTCGGCTGACCTTGTAGTTGCTGTAGAACTCGTCAATTTCATCCAGCAACAGTTGCACGCGGTGTTGCGCCCGTTGCAGGCGCTTGTTGGTGCGCACGATGCCAACGTAGTCCCACATGAATCGCCGCAGTTCATCCCAGTTGTGCGCAATGATCACGTCTTCATCGGAATCGGTGACCTGGCTCGCATCCCAGGCGGGAAGGGGGGCCGGCATCGGCACCCGGGGCAGTTGCTCGAGAATGTCCGCGGCCGCCGAGCGGGCATAGACGAAACATTCCAGCAGCGAGTTGCTGGCCATGCGGTTGGCGCCGTGCAGGCCGGTGAAACTGGTTTCGCCGATGGCATATAGCCCCGGCACATCGGTACGGCCCTGTTGATCGACCATTACGCCGCCACAGGTGTAGTGCGCCGCCGGAACCACCGGAATCGGCTGTTTGGTGATGTCGATGGAAAATTCCAGGCAGCGTTCGTACACCGTCGGGAAGTGCGCCTTGATGAAGGCTTCGGGTTTGTGGCTGATGTCCAGGTAGACGCAATCGACACCCAGGCGCTTCATTTCATGGTCGATGGCCCGGGCGACGATGTCCCGTGGTGCCAACTCGGCCCGTGGGTCGAAGCGCGGCATGAAGCGCTCGCCATTGGGCAGCTTAAGGTGCGCACCTTCGCCTCGCAGGGCTTCGGTGATCAGGAAGCTCTTGGCTTGCGGGTGATACAGGCAAGTAGGGTGGAACTGGTTGAATTCCAGGTTCGCCACCCGGCAGCCCGAACGCCAGGCCATGGCGATGCCGTCACCGCAGGCGCCGTCAGGGTTGCTGGTGTAGAGGTAAACCTTGGCCGCGCCACCGGAGGCGAGGATCACAAAACGGGCGCCGTAGGTGTCGACTTCGCCAGTGCCGCGATTGAGCACATAGGCGCCGAGGCAGCGATCACCTTCGAGTCCCAGGCGTTTCTCGGTGATCAGGTCAACCGCAACCCGTTGCTCCAACAGTTCGATGTTCGGTCGTTTCCTTGCCTGGTCGAGCAGGGTGGTGAAAATGGCCGCACCGGTGGCATCGGCGGCATGGATGATGCGCCGATGGCTGTGACCGCCCTCGCGGGTGAGGTGGAACTCGAACCCGCCATCTTCGGTACTCGACTGTTCATCGCGGGTAAAGGGCACGCCCTGGTCGATCAGCCATTGAATCGCCTCCCGGCTGTGCTCGACGGTAAAACGCACTGCGTCCTCATGGCACAGGCCGCCACCGGCATTGAGAGTGTCATCGACATGGGATTCAACGGTGTCGGTGTCATCCAGCACGGCCGCAACGCCGCCCTGGGCCCAGAAAGTCGAGCCATTGGCGAGGTTGCCCTTGCTCAGAACGGCGATGCGCAAATGACCGGGCAAGGTCAGCGCAAGGCTCAAGCCGGCAGCACCGCTGCCAATTACCAGAACATCGTGTTGAAACTGTTGGCTCATTTCAGGATTCCGCTCAAAGCGACCCGGGTCGGGGGTGGCGCAACTGGACTGTCGAGTCGATGCAGCCGCACAGCCCACTAGTATATAGAGGGGGGGAGCGGCACAATACCCGAGCTGACATGGCATTGTGAAACTACCGTGACGCAAAATATCGGTCGCTTCGTCGGATGTTTTTCTGCCCGTTGGGCGCGAGAATGACTGTATCGCCGATTTAACAGTCTTTTTCCCTTCACGGTTGCACAATGTCGGGTTGGCACGGCTATAAATATTTGGAACTTTTGCCAAAGGGCCAAGATCAATAGACGGTTGCCTGAAACAAGGGACAGTGTCGGCTTCAGTGCGGGATTGCAGTTCGATCCTTGCTGAAGAGTCCGATGACAAGATTATCCGCGCAGCCGGGTCAACTCGTGCTGCGCTTTTCGTGCGTGCCAAATCAGAGCCCGCAGGAAACTTGCCTGGAGGGGGAGAACTTTTGCGAAAAGACCGAGTCTATGTTTGCAAGTCTGGTGGTTTACTTCTGCAATCCTCCTCCGAGCTCATCGAGGAGTGTTCATGCTAACCCAGGAAGAGGATCAGCAACTGGTCGAACGCGTTCAGCGCGGCGACAAGCGTGCTTTCGATCTGCTAGTGCTGAAATACCAGCACAAAATTCTCGGGTTGATCGTGCGTTTCGTGCACGACACCCATGAAGCCCAGGATGTGGCACAAGAAGCCTTTATCAAGGCATACCGTGCACTTGGAAATTTTCGCGGAGACAGCGCGTTTTATACGTGGCTTTACCGCATCGCCATCAACACGGCGAAAAACTATCTGGTTTCACGCGGCCGTCGGCCGCCGGATAGCGATGTCAGTTCCGAGGATGCAGAGTTCTACGATGGCGATCATGGCCTCAAGGATCTCGAGTCGCCAGAGCGGGCCTTGCTGCGGGATGAGATCGAGGGCACCGTCCATCGAACCATTCAGCAACTGCCGGAAGATTTGCGTACGGCTTTAACTTTACGTGAGTTTGATGGTCTGAGTTACGAGGACATTGCGAGCGTCATGCAATGTCCGGTAGGCACCGTGCGCTCCCGGATCTTCCGCGCCCGGGAGGCCATCGACAAAGCCCTGCAGCCGTTGTTGCAGGAAAACTAAAGACAGCGGCGACAGCCAAGAGAGGAACGCCATGAGTCGTGAAGCCCTGCAGGAATCGCTGTCCGCAGTGATGGATAACGAAGCGGACGAATTGGAATTGCGTCGGGTATTGAATGCCTGTGACGATGTTGAAACCCGTGATACCTGGGCTCGTTATCAGATCGCTCGGGCAGTGATGCACAAGGATCTGCTGCTTCCACGCCTGGACATCGCCGCGGCTGTTTCTGCTGCCCTGGCTGACGAAGCCGTACCGGCAAAAGCCTCCCGTGGTCCATGGCGCAGCCTGGGTCGTCTGGCGGTTGCTGCTTCCGTGACCCTGGCGGTGCTCGCCGGTGTGCGTCTGTACAACCAGGATGAGATCGCCGGTGTCGAATTGGCCCAGCAATCCACCCAGCCCGGATTGGCCGTTCCTCAAGTAAAAGGCCCAGCCGTTCTGGCAGGCTACAATGAGAGTTCGGATGCTACCGGCCCAATGGCCAGCGGCGTATTGCAAGGTCAGCCAGGCTGGCACGATCAGCGTCTGCCAGGGTACTTGCGCCAACACGCACAACAGGCTGCACTGAAAGGCACTGAGAGCGCTCTGCCGTACGCTCGTGCCGCAAGCCTGGAAAACCGTTAAGGAGGATCATGCGCGCCATACCTCTACTTTCGCTTCTGCTCAGCGGCTGGTTCATCGTTCCAGCCCAAGCCGATGAAGCCCGGGACTGGTTGACCCGCCTGGGCCAGGCAGAGCAACAGCAAAGCTTTCAGGGTACTTTCGTCTACGAGCGTAACGGTAGTTTTTCTACCCATAACATCTGGCACCTCGTCCAGGATGGAAAGGTCCGCGAGCGCTTGATCCAGCTCGACGGTTCCGCTCAGGAAGTCGTTCGCATTGATGGGCAAACCCAATGCGTCAGCGGCACGCTGATAGCAGGGCTTGGTGACTCACCGAACTCCGCTGCCCGTGCACTCGATCCCCAAAAGCTCAAGAATTGGTATGACCTCGCCGTCATCGGCAAGTCGCGTGTCGCCGGGCGTGCGGCGGTGATTGTATCGCTGACACCCCGCGATCAGCACCGCTACGGTTTTGAACTGCATCTGGATAAAGAGACCGGCCTGCCTCTGAAGTCCTTGCTGCTGGACGACAAGGGACGGTTGTTGGAGCGCTTCCAGTTCACACAACTGGATACCGCTGACGTTCCTTCCGAAAAAGACCTGCAGGCCAGTAATGATTGCAAGCCGGTCAATCTTGAAAGTGACAAGGCTTCTGCCGTCAAGTCTGCCCAGGTCTGGCGTTCCGACTGGCTGCCGCCCGGCTTTGAGCTGACCAGCAGCACCGCTCGCAAGGATCCGCAGACCAAGACCCAGGTCAACAGCCTGATGTATGACGATGGCCTGACGCGCTTTTCGGTGTTCCTCGAGCCGTTGAATGGCGCAACAGTCACCGACACCCGTACTCAGTTGGGGCCGACCGTTGCGGTTTCCCGGCGCCTGGCCACGGCACAGGGCGACATGATGGTGACCGTCGTCGGCGAGATACCGGTCGGTACTGCTGAACGGATAGCGCTTTCGATGCGCACCGACGCCGCTGCAACCAAGCAGTGAGCTGAATTCGAAATGTTTCGTGAGCATTTCAATTTGCAAAAATCCCGTAAATTTCTTATAGGTCAGAGCCCCTCGGCTCTGGCCTTGTTTGTTGTTCCCGGAACAAAAATACCGGCGTATCGTTCCCGGTGTTCCTTGCTCCATATCGCTTAACCATGCTCGTCGTAACGGGAGCCGTATGTCGATACCACGCTTGAAATCCTACCTTTCCATTATTGCCACCGTGCTGGTGCTCGGTCAGGCGGTCACCGCCCAAGCGGTCGAATTGCCTGACTTTACGCAACTGGTCGAACAGGCCTCGCCTGCAGTCGTGAACATCAGTACCACGCAAAAGCTGCCGGATCGCAAAGTCAGCCAGCAAATGCCCGATCTCGAAGGCTTGCCGCCGATGCTGCGCGAATTCTTCGAACGGGGCGTGCCGCCACAATCGCGCTCACCTCGTGACCGTCAGCGCGAGGCAACTTCCCTGGGCTCGGGTTTCATCATCTCTTCCGATGGCTATATCCTGACCAACAACCACGTGATCGCCGATGCTGACGAAATCCTCGTTCGCCTGGCCGATCGCAGCGAAATGAAAGCCAAGCTGATCGGTACCGATCCACGTTCCGACGTGGCGCTGCTGAAAATCGAAGGCAAGGATCTGCCCGTGCTCAAGCTCGGTAAATCCCAGGACCTGAAGGCTGGCCAATGGGTTGTCGCGATCGGCTCGCCGTTCGGCTTTGACCACACCGTGACCCAAGGCATCGTCAGTGCCGTCGGTCGCAGCCTGCCGAACGAAAACTATGTGCCATTCATCCAGACTGACGTGCCGATCAACCCGGGTAACTCCGGTGGTCCGCTGTTCAACCTCAACGGTGAGGTGGTGGGGATCAACTCCCAGATCTATACCCGCTCCGGTGGCTTCATGGGCGTGTCGTTTGCGATCCCGATCGACGTGGCCATGGATGTTTCCAATCAGCTGAAATCCGGTGGCAAGGTCAGCCGTGGCTGGCTGGGTGTCGTGATTCAGGAAGTGAGCAAGGACCTGGCCGAGTCGTTCGGTCTGGAGAAACCGGCCGGTGCGCTGGTTGCCCAGATCCAGGATGATGGCCCGGCTGCCAAGGGTGGCCTGCAAGTGGGCGACGTGATCCTGAGCATGAACGGTCAACCAATCGTTATGTCGGCCGACCTGCCGCACCTCGTTGGCGCATTGAAATCTGGTACCAAGGCCGATCTGGAAGTGATTCGTGACGGCAAGCGCAAGAATGTCGAGTTGACGGTCGGCGCGATTCCGGAAGAAGGCAAGGAACTGGACGCGCTGCCAAAATCCGGCATCGAGCGCAGCAGCAATCGCCTGGGTGTTTCCGTGGTCGAGTTGACTGACGAGCAGAAGAAAACCTACGACCTCAAGGGGGGTGTGCTGATCAAGGAAGTGCAAGACGGCCCTGCCGCCCTGATCGGCTTGCAGCCCGGTGATGTGATCACCCACCTGAACAACCAGGCCATCGGTTCCACCAAGGAGTTCGCGGACATCGCCAAGGCGCTGCCAAAGAACCGTTCGGTGTCGATGCGGGTACTGCGTCAGGGGCGTGCGAGCTTCATCACCTTCAAGCTGGCTGAATAACCCGGTTGTTGGTTGAATAAAAAACCGTCTCGAAAGAGGCGGTTTTTTTTTCCGAAGTTTTTGTCACCGGGGCGTCAGCCCATCATGTCCTTGATCATGCGCTCCTGTTCCATCAGCTCACGTTGCCGCGCGTCGATCCGCGAAGACAGCGGGAAGTTGCTGCCTGCCCGGCGTTTGGCGAAGTCCAGTTGCTGAATGGCCTGTTTGTAGTCGCCGACCAGCGCAAAGTATTCGGCGCGAGCCTGATGCAGGCCGATGATGTTGCCCGACAGGCCGCGCGTCTCGGCAACCTGATACCACACGTCCGGGTCATCCGGACGGGATTTGAGCAGGCCTTCGAGGGCTTTCTCCGCATCCGCAGTACGGTTTTGCTTGAGCAGCAGGTCGACGCGAATCTGGTTCAGCGGGTAGTTGCCAGCGTATTGGCCCATCAACCGGTCAACCCGGGACTGGGCATCCGCCAGGCGATTATTGGTGATATCCAGATCGACCTGAGCCAGGTTGTAGATGATTTCGTTGGGTGACTTGGCCAGCAACAGCTTGAGGTTTTCCCGTGCTTCGTTCAGTTGACCGCCCTTGATCTGGGCAATTGCCAGGCCGTAGCGCGCCACGTCGTTTTTCGGGTTTTCGTCGAGCTGGGCTCGGAAGCGCTTGGCGCCGAGCCCCGGGGTTTCTTCATAGATCAACTGGACGCGCGCGCGAATCAGTTGATAGCGCATGCTGTCTTCGATGCCACCCGCTGGAAACTGTTCGGCGCGGTTGCGGGTGTCGGCGATACGCGACTCGGTGACCGGGTGAGTCAGCAGAAATTCCGGTGGCTTTGCATCGTAGCGGTACTGACGCCCCAGGCGTTCGAACATGCTGGGCATCGAGCGGGGGTCGTAACCGGCCTTTTCCAGATTGAGCAGGCCGATACGGTCGGCTTCCTGCTCGTTCTGGCGGGAGAATCGCCGCTGTTCCTGGATGGCGGCGGCCTGTGTGCCTGCAATGGCTGCAATCCCGGCGTCACCGCCACCTGCGGCTGCCACCACGATACCCGCCAGCAATGCAGCCATCATGGGTACTTGCATGCGTTGCTGCGCTTCGACGCCCCGGGCAAAGTGGCGCTGTGACAAGTGAGCCAATTCGTGCGCCAGTACCGAAGCGTATTCGCCTTCGGTCTGGGCGTAGAGGAACAAACCACCGTTCACCCCGACGATCCCGCCGGGTGCCGCAAAGGCGTTGAGCTGCGGGCTGTTTATCAGGATGAACTCCAGGCGCCGGTCAGTGACCTGGCTGGTCTCCAACAGTCGGTAGACGCTGGATTCCACGTAATTCTTGAGTTGCGGATCGTTGAGCTGTGAAACCTGACTGCGCAACATGGCCAGCCAGGCGCGGCCGAGCTGGTACTCCTGTTGCGGTGAGACAATGGCAGAACTGGCGTCGCCGAGTGACGGCAGGTCGTCGGCGAAGCCCGGTGAGGCGAGCAGGCAAGCGAGCGTCAGCAGGGTAGGGCGCAAAAATGTCATGCACAAAGCCTTAGTCGACAAAGACCTTACTGTAGCCGGACACCGGCGTTGCGACCAGATATTCTAGGCATCTCAACCATCTGACCCGGAGTGATGCAATGACCGACGCTGTAGAGCATGACGTTGAACTGGATGCCAGTGGTCTCAATTGCCCATTGCCGTTGCTAAAGGCCAAGATGGAGCTCAACCGGCTGGCCAGTGGTGCGGTACTCAAGGTCATCGCCACCGATGCGGGTTCGCAGCGCGACTTTCGCACCTTTGCCCGATTGGCCGGTCATACCCTGCTTCGTGAAGAAGATGATGCGGGTGTTTACCGCTACTGGTTGAAAAAGGCCTGAACTCGGCTGCGTTTGCTCCTAAGGATTATTGATGTTCAAAGTGTTACGCGACTGGATTCAGCGCTATTTTTCCGATGAAGAAGCGGTGGTGCTGGCTGTCCTGCTATTTCTGGCATTCACCGTCGTGCTGACCCTGGGCGGTATGCTGGCGCCGGTGCTCGCGGGCATGGTGCTGGCGTACCTGATGCAGGGGCTGGTGGTGACCCTCGAGCGCTTGCGCGTGCCGGGCTGGGCAGCGGTGGGGCTGGTCTTTGCATTGTTCATGGGGCTGTTGCTGGTATTCATCGTGGTGGTCGTGCCATTGCTATGGCACCAACTGATCACCTTGTTCAACGAATTGCCCGGCATGCTTGCCAAATGGCAGTCGCTGTTGCTGTTGCTACCCGAGCGCTATCCGCACCTGGTATCCGACGAGCAGGTGTTGCGGGCCATCGAAGTGGCGCGGGGTGAAATCGGCAAGTTTGGCCAGTGGGCACTGACGTTCTCGCTGTCGAGCCTGCCGTTGCTGGTGAACATCATGATCTACCTGGTGCTGGTGCCGATCCTGGTGTTTTTCTTCCTCAAGGATCGGGCCATGATCGGCCAGTGGGTGCGCGGTTACCTGCCCCGTGAGCGGGCGTTGATCACCCGGGTCGCTCATGAAATGAACCGGCAGATCGCCAATTACATTCGCGGCAAGGTCATCGAAATCTTCATTTGCGGTGGCGTGACCTACATCGCCTTTGTTGTTCTTGAACTCAACTACGCAGCGCTGCTGGCTCTGCTGGTGGGGATTTCGGTGGTGGTGCCTTATGTCGGCGCCGTGGTGGTGACCGTGCCCGTGTTTTTGATTGCGCTGTTCCAGTGGGGCTGGAGCGATCAGTTCATATACCTGATGGCGGTCTACGGGATCATTCAGACGCTGGATGGTAACGTGTTGGTGCCATTGCTGTTCTCGGAGGCGGTCAACCTGCACCCGGTGGCGATCATCTGCGCAGTGCTGTTGTTTGGCGGGTTGTGGGGCTTCTGGGGGGTGTTCTTTGCGATTCCCCTGGCGACGCTGTTCAAGGCTGTGCTGGATGCGTGGCCGCGCAAGGAGCCGGTGGTGGCACCGCTGCTTTAGATTGTAGAAAGATCGCAGCCTGCGGCAGCTCCTACAGATAAATGCGTAATCCTGTAGGAGCTGCCGCAGGCTGCGATCTTTTAAAGGTCAGGCTTTATTCAGGGCCTGAGCGGCAGCCAATACCGCATCAACATGCCCCGGCACCTTCACGCCGCGCCATTCCTGGCGCAACACGCCTTTGGCGTCGATCAGGAACGTGCTGCGATCCACGCCCATGTATTCCTTGCCGTAGAGCTTTTTCAGCTTGATCACGTCGAACAGCTGGCAGATGGCTTCGTCCTTGTCGCTGATCAGCTCAAAGGGGAATTCCTGCTTGCACTTGAAGTTCTCGTGGGATTTCAGGCTGTCGCGCGACACGCCGAACACTTCGGTATTGGCGGCCTTGAACGCAGCGTATTGATCACGAAAGCCCTGCCCCTCGGTCGTGCAGCCGGGCGTGCTGTCCTTGGGGTAGAAGTAGATCACCACTTGCTTGCCCTTCAGGCCGGCGAGGCTGACGGTCTGGCCGCTGGTGGCGGGGGCTTCGAAATCGGCAACCGGTTGGTCGATGGCAACGGCCATGAAAGCTTCCTTACATTGGGTTCTGTGGGCGCCAGGGTTCGATCAGGGCATCGAGGTTCAGCGCGTCGGCAAAATCCAGGAACTGATCGCGCAGCCAGCTGATTTGCACGCCGGCCGGCAAGGTCACGGTAAACGTGGCGTTGAGCATGGTGCCGCCGGTCTGCGGAGCCTGGTAGGTGTCGCAGGTCAGGTTTTCCAGTTCGACATTGTGGTCCATGAAGAACTGGCACAGCTCGTTGATGATGTCCGAGCGGTAGGCCGAGCTGACATAAGCGACGTACGGCAGGGCCTGGGGGCGGTTTTCCAGGGCCGCGCTGCGCACCACGTTGACCGTGAATGCATGTCGCTTGGCCAGTACAGGCAGGCTGCCTTCCAGGCGTGCCAAGGCATCCCAGCTACCGGAGATTTCCAGCACCAGGGCACTGCATTCGCCATGGCGGGTCAGGCGAGAGGTGACAACGGCGCAGCGGTTTTCATGGCTGGCGCGGCACAGGACGTTGGTCAGCTCCATGGGGTTGGCGCCGAGGGCACTGATAACAAGGAATTGTTCGCGAACTGTGGGGGTGGACATGCAGCATTCCTAAAGCGATGAGCGGTCGGTACGTCCAGAGGTCGTTATGCCGGGAGCGAGCCTGCGGATGCGAATTCAGAAAACCCCGGAAGACAGGTTGCGACGTGCTCCGGCAGGGCGGGAGCGAGAGGCGGCAACGCTGGATCAGGGTTTGTGATGCCGAAAATGGAGGCTGAAACCCGACGCACGAGCTTGTCTGTACCGATCAAAGTCTGAAGGGTAGCGAAAACCGGCGCCAAGGGGAATGGCGGCAGCACAGTACTTCGCTTGTGCAAGCATCTTGGCGCCAGTACCATTACGGCTCTCTTTTTCCGGCAGGAGCGGTTTCATGATTGCGGGCAGTATGGTGGCACTGGTCACACCCATGGATGCACAGGGGCGTCTTGACTGGGACAGCCTCAGCAAACTCGTGGACTTCCACCTTGAAAACGGCACCCATGCCATTGTCGCCGTCGGTACCACCGGCGAATCGGCAACCCTTGATGTCGATGAACATATCGCCGTCATCAAGGCGGTAGTCAAGCAGGTCAATGGCCGTATTCCGGTGATCGCCGGTACCGGCGCCAATTCGACCCGCGAAGCCGTCGAATTGACCCGTAATGCCAAGGAAGCCGGCGCCGATGCCTGCCTGCTGGTAGTGCCGTACTACAACAAGCCGACCCAGGAAGGCCTGTACCTGCACTTCAAGCACATCGCCGAGTCGGTCGACATCCCGCAGATTCTCTATAACGTTCCTGGTCGCACCTCCTGTGACATGCAGGCCGAAACCGTGATCCGCCTGTCCACCGTGCCGAACATCATCGGTATCAAGGAAGCGACCGGCGACCTCAAGCGCGCCAAGGCTATCCTCGACGGCGTAAGCAAGGACTTCATCGTCCTTTCCGGCGATGATCCGACCGCCGTCGAGCTGATCCTGATGGGCGGCAAGGGCAACATCTCCGTCACCGCCAACGTCGCGCCGCGTGAAATGGCCGATCTGTGCGAGGCCGCCCTCAAGGGCGATGCCGAGACCGCACGGGCAATCAACGAAAAACTGATGCCGCTGCACAAGGACCTGTTCATCGAAGCCAACCCGATTCCGGTGAAATGGGCTTTGGTTGAAATGGGCCTGATGCACGAAGGCATTCGCCTGCCGTTGACCTGGCTGAGCACACCTTGTCACGAAACGCTGCGCACGGCCCTGCGCCAGTGCGGCGTCCTGGTTTAATTGAGGAAGTACAACGCATGAAGCGAATGGCCGGACTTTCCGCACTTGCCTTGATTATCTCCAGCACCAGTGGCTGTGGATGGGTCTGGGGCCCGGAAGGTTATTTCCGTGACCGTGGTAGCGATTACCTGGAAGCGCAACAGACTGCACCGATGCAAATACCGCAGGATATCCATGACGCCAAGCGTCTGGATCCGTTGTTGCCGATCCCGCGCAACGTGGCCGATGACACCGCCAAGGGCGAATACATCGTTCCTCGGCCACAGCCGCTGACCGCGGGTGCCGACGCCAGTGCCTACTCCCTGCAGAAGAGCGGCGGCTCCAGCTCCATCCTGGCGCAGAATCCGCCGGCTGAAATCTGGCCAGTGGCCGTTCAGTTCTTCCAGGACAACGGTTTCCGTCTGGATGAACAGCGTCCGCAAACCGGCGAATTCACCACGACCTGGCAGCATTCCGATGAACTGTCCGCGGCCGTGGCCAAGCGCCTGAGCGCGGCCGGTGTCAGCACGGACAGCGAAACCCGCGTGCGGGTGCGCATCGAGCCGGGCGTGCAGCGCAACACCAGTGAAGTCTATGTGGTCAGCGCCGAGCGTCCTGCCGGCAGCACCGCCGACGTGGCCTTCACCAACCGTTCGGTCAACACTGGCCTGGATGCGGCACTGGTCGACGACATGCTCGTGAGCATGAGTCGTATCTCCGAGAAGGGCGGTTCGGTCTCCATGCTGGCCTCTCGTGATTTCGACGCGCCTAGCCGTGTCAGCCTGAGTGAAGACGGCAGCGGCAACCCTGTGCTGAACGTCGGTACCGATCTGGATCGTGCCTGGTCAAGTGTCGGTCGTGCGCTGGAACAAGGCGAATGGCGTGTTGAAGACATTAACCGCAGCCTGGGCCTGTACTACATCAACCTGGCCGAAAAAGCCGAGAGCAAAGACGACAAGCCAGGCTTCTTCAGCGGCCTGTTCGGCAGCGCGCCGAGCAAGGAAGAGCTTGAGGCCCGCGCCGAGCGTTATCAGGTTCGCCTGAGCAAGGTTGGCGAGAACGTACAGGTCACCGTCGAGAAAAACATCAACACCGTGGCGCCGGCAGACGTGGCGCGTAAAGTGTTGAGCAAGATTCAGGACAACCTGGGCTGATCCTATGCGTTTTGCCGTTCTCGGCAGCGGTAGTCAAGGGAACGGCACGCTGATAGCCAGCGCTGATACGTACGTATTGGTCGATTGTGGTTTTTCCCTGCGGGAAACCGAAAAACGCCTGCTGCGCCTGGGTGTGAACCCAGCGCAGCTGAGCGCGATACTCGTGACCCACGAACATGCCGACCACGTGCATGGCGTGGGTTTGCTGTCTCGGCGCTACAATCTGCCTGTCTACCTCAGTCGCGGGACCTTGCGCGGGATGCGCAAACCGATTGAACCCGCAGGCTTTCTGGCCGGCGGCGAGCAGCTGCAAATCGGCGACTTGAGCATCGGTGTCATTGCCGTGGCCCACGATGCACAAGAACCGACGCAGTATGTTTTCAGTGATGGTTTACGGCGCTTCGGCCTGTTGACCGACCTGGGTTCGTATTGTGACAAGGTGCTGGACGGCTATCGGGACCTCGATGCGTTGATGATCGAGTCCAACCATTGCCGTGACATGCTGGCTCGCGGTCACTACCCGTACTTTCTCAAGCAGCGGGTGGGCGGTGAACTGGGGCATTTGAATAACCACCAGGCGGCATTCCTGGTGTCCGAGCTGGGCTGGAAAGACCTGCAACACCTGGTCCTGGCCCATCTGAGCAGCAAGAACAACCTGCCGCAGCTGGCCCGGCAATGTTTTGTCGACACCCTCGGGTGCGACCCGGACTGGCTGCAACTGGCCGATCAAGATTCAGGGCTCGACTGGCGACACATCGCCTAGCCCATCTACTTAGCAAGCGGAGCCCATCATGGAAAAACGTGAAGAACTCTACCGCGGCAAAGCCAAGTCGGTTTACAAGACCGACGACGCTAACCGTTTGATCCTGCTGTTTCGCAACGACACCTCGGCGTTCGACGGCAAGCGCATCGAACAGCTCGACCGCAAAGGCATGGTGAACAACAAGTTCAACGCCTTCATCATGCAGAAGCTCGAAGCGGCCGGCGTACCGACCCAATTCGACAAATTGCTGGGCGACAACGAGTGCCTGGTGAAGAAGCTGGACATGATCCCGGTCGAGTGCGTCGTGCGTAACTACGCCGCCGGCAGCCTGGTCAAGCGTCTGGGTGTTGAAGAGGGCATGAAGCTCAACCCATACACCTTCGAACTGTTCCTGAAGGATGACGCCAAGGGCGATCCGTTCATCAACGAATCCCACGTCGTGGCCTTTGGCTGGGGCACCGCCGAGCAACTGGTTCGCATGAAAGAACTATCGCTCAAGGTCAACGAAGTCCTGAGCAAGCTGTTCGACGACGCCGGCCTGCTGCTGGTCGACTTCAAGCTGGAATTCGGCGTGTTCCACGATGGTTCCATCGTGCTGGGCGACGAATTCAGCCCGGACGGCTGCCGTCTGTGGGACAAGGCCACCGGCAAGAAAATGGACAAGGACCGCTTCCGTCAGGGCCTCGGTGACGTCATCGAAGCCTACGAAGAAGTCGCCAATCGTCTGGGCGTACCGCTTTAACCGACGCAAGCATCTGATAGCACAGAAATATTTCGCTTAGGGGGTTCGCTTCCTGCGAAAGTGTTGTTATGATGCGCGCCGTTGGAGAGATGCCAGAGTGGCCGAATGGGACGGATTCGAAATCCGTTGTACCTTCACCGGTACCTAGGGTTCGAATCCCTATCTCTCCGCCATTATTGAACAAGACGAAGCCCCTGAAATGGTTAAACATTTCAGGGGCTTTTTCGTTTCTGTCATGTTGGTCGGGATGAGGTGCCCTTTATGCCGCGCCAGTCCGTTCCGGTTCTGCGCGTTCTCTGGCGTTTTCCGCGCGATACCCGTCATGCTCTCGGGATTCCTGGGTATCCATATGTCGTAGTGTTTTCTCGACGTCGTTGTGCCTGCATGTCCAGGCGACGTGATTTGGGTTCTGTGCTGTCCGATGCTTTATATAGGTGCTGGTGGTTTTCGTGGTGGCAGCCCGGGCGCTTTGGTAAGGCAGAATAATTTTCAGGTGGGGGGTTGACCACGTATTTAAATGCTGTACTATTCGCCTCCCGCTAACGAGCAGTTTGATCTGGCTCTTGGTTTAAGTAGTTGATTTTGTTGAAAAATCAGAAACTTTTAAGGTTGCAAATTGAAAAGATGCGCTGTAAGATGCGCACCTCGGTTGAGACGAAAGATCTTAACCAG
>NZ_CATKPU010000035.1:0-14800 GCF_949767825.1 Pseudomonas sp. IT-P258
CAGGTCACCTACACCGTGACCCTGACCAACGCGGCCGGTCTGCCGGTCAATAACCACGGCCCGCTGGAGTTCACCCTCTCCGATGGCACCAAAGTCACCGTCCCAGCCAATACCGCGACCGGTTCCGCCACCATCATTGCCAAGGATGATGTCTACACCGGCGGCCAGCCGTCCATCGTCAACAAGCTCGAGAGCGTTACTGGCGCAGACAATTTCGAGAAGTTGACCCTGGGCAAGGACCAGTTCACCACTGCCGTCACCGACGAAGCAGGTTCGGGTACGCCAAATACGCCAGCCAACACCGGTGACGTCACCACCATCAGCATCTCGGGTGATACATCTGTCGTCGAGGGTCAGGCCGCACATTACACCCTCGCGCTGACCAACCCGGCTCACGGTGAAGTGACCGTAACCCTGACCTACTCCGGCACCGCAGCCAATGGTGCGGACTTCACCGGTGTGACGACAGTCAAGATCCCGGCGAATGCCAGCAGCGTGCCGTTCGACATTTCGACCATCGATGACCGGATCACCGAAAGCACCGAAAACTTCGTGGTCAAGATCGACTCGGCCACCGGAGGCAACTTCGAGAACCTGGAGATCAGCACGTCCAACGGCAGCGTCGGCACTTCGATCATCGACAACGACGCACCGCCAGCACTGGACCTCGATGCCAACAACTCCAGCGGCGCCACCGGAGCCGATTACAAGGTGACGTTCACCGAAAACACTGCCGGCCCTGGCGTGTCGATTGGCGATACCGACCTGAGCATCACCGACCCGGACAGCACCCTGCTGACCGGCGCGACCATCGTGCTGACCAACCGTCAGGACGGCGATGCCCTGAACCTGGGCAACAGCGTCAACGGCATTACCATCAATGCCAACAGCACCAACGGCACCGTCACCCTGACCCTGTCGGGTAACGCGACGCTGGCCGACTACATGCAGCAGATCAAAAACATCACCTTCACCAACAACAGTGAAGATCCGAGCACCGTGCCGCGCATCATCACTGTGACGGTGACCGATGGCAGCAACTACTCCAACACCGCGACCACCACGGTCAACGTGGTGGCGGTCAATGACGCACCGGTCGCAGCACCGGTCAACGTCACCGGCACCGAAGACACGCCGCTGATCCTCGGCTGGTCGACCTTCGGCGTCAGCGACATCGACAGTCCGGCCACCAACCTGGGCGTGAAAATCACCCAGCTGCCGGGCGAGGGCAAACTGCAGTACCTGGACGGTTCGACCTGGAAAGATGTCGCCGCCAACCAGACGTTCAGCAAGACTGATATCGACGCGGGCAAACTTCGCTTCATGCCGGATGCCAACGAGTCGGGCGTGGACGGTTACGGCCCTGGCACTGGCGACCAAAAGGCTGACTACGCGCAACTCCAGTTCCAGCCAACCGACGGCCAGACGCTGGGCAACACCGGCACGATCAAGATCGACATCACTCCAGTGGCGGATGCCCCGACCCTGAGCGTTGCCGACAACAGCGTAAGGTCCACCGGGTTGATCAAGGAAGTCTGGACCGGTCTGTCGGGCCTGGGCACCAGCGGCAATGGCGCGGACTCGACCACGCTGAAAAACGTGATCGACGCCGCTGGCACGGCGAACTCCAAAGGCACCGTGACCAACGTGCAGTCCGACGGTAGCGTAACCGCCGGTACGGCGTCGAAAACTTCCGGCCTGATCTACCTCGAAGCCGGCAAGACCTACACTTTCAGCGGTATTGGCGATGACAGCCTGCTGGTGACCATCGGCGGCAAGAACGTCGCTGCGATCACCTGGGGTGCGGGCGGCAACCTCAACGGTTCGTACACCCCGACCACCAGCGGCTACTACACCCTGGACATCTACCACCACAACCAGAGTGGCCCGGGCAGCTATGACGTCAACCTGTCGGTCAATGGCAGCACGCCGATCGACCTGAGCAGTGCCGGCGTACCGATTTACACCGGCGTCCCGGACCTGGTGAATGCCGGCGTGACCGTGTCCGACTTGCACGGCACCAATGGCGAAGGCTACTACGACGGTTACAAACTCAATACCGGCGCCGAAGGCACCAGTGTGAAACTGTCCGCCATCACCACCGCGCTGACCGACACCGACGGCTCGGAAAGCCTGAGCCTGAAGATCAGCGGCATGCCGGTCGGCTCGGTGCTCACCGACGGCGCGGGACATACCTTCACGGTCACCGCGTCCAATGGCGAGGCCAATGTGACAGGCTGGAACCTCGGCTCTCTGACCGTCACCGCGCCACCGTACTACAACGGCCAGTTCAACCTGACCGTGACCTCGACTTCCACCGAGGCCCTGGGTGGTTCGGCCAGCAGCACTTCGCAGATCCCCGTGACCGTGTACCCGGCGGCCTACAACGCTGTCACCGCCACCGCGGCCGATGACACCGTCACCGGCACCGACGGCAATGACATCATCGTCGCCGACATCGGCGGCCTGACCGTGGTGCCGGGCACCAACTACAACATCGCGTTCATGGTCGACAGCTCCGGCAGTATGAGTTCGTCGTCGATCAGCTCGGCCAAGGACTCGCTGACGTCGGTGTTCAACACCCTCAAGCAAAGCCTGGGCAGCAACTCGGGTACGGTGAACATCTTCCTGGTGGACTTCGACACCCAGGTCAACAAGTCGGTGTCGGTGAACCTCAATGACTCGAATGCGCTGACTCAGTTGAAGGCGACTCTGGACTCGATGTCGTCCGGCGGCGGCACCAACTACGAGGACGTGTTCAAAACCACGGCCAACTGGTTCCAGAGTGCGGACGTCGTGGCCAACACCGGGGCGAAGAACCTCACGTATTTCATTACTGACGGCAAGCCGACTTACTACCAGAGCGGCGAGTCGACCAACCCGACCCTGTATGGCAGCACAACGCTCGATAGCCTGATCACCACCAGTAACTATCAGTTGGGTAAAGCGATCAGCCTGTTCCCCGACAGCACGCACCAGATCGACATTTCCGCCTCGGGCCAAGTGACGGTCTGGACCAAGAGCAGCAACGGCAATAACGGAAATGGCAACGGCAACGGAAGTAGCTGGTCATCCAAGGACTTCGGCTATCTGCATGCCCAGGGTGACGGCACCTACGAGTTCTCGGGGCGTGACGGCGACGGCAGCAGCACTGACTGGGACACCACCAGCAACTCCACCGGCAGCTTTGCACTGCTAAGCAACCTGTCGAATGTCGAGGCTATTGGCCTCAACAACGGCGTGAGCCTCAACGACCTGAAGCCGTATGACTCGAATCAATTGCCACAAACCAACATCGATCCGAAGGATCTGGCCAACTCGATCATCGGCCACACCGAAGCGACGATGCCGGGTCACGACACCGTCAGCGGTGGCGAAGGCAACGACATCCTGTTCGGCGACCTGGTGAGCTTCAACGGCATTGCCGGCGAGGGTTACCAGGCCATGCAAGCCTTCGTGGCGCAGCAATCCGGCGTGGAAGTCAGCAAAGTCACCACCAGTAATGTGCACCAATACATCACCGAGCATTACAACGCGTTCGATCTGTCCGGTGCCCATGACGGCAACGACACCCTGCTGGGCGGTGCCGGCAATGACATCCTGTTCGGCTCGGGCGGTAACGACAACCTCGACGGTGGCAAGGGCAATGACATCCTGCTCGGCGGCACCGGTAACGACACGTTGATGGGCGGACAGGGCAGCGACATCCTGATCGGTGGTACTGGCGGTGATACCTTCGTCTGGAAAGCGGGCGACACCGGCAACGACGTGATCAAGGACTTCAAGGCCAGCGAAGGCGACCGGATCGACCTGCGTGATCTGTTGCAGGGAGAAACCGGCAGCACCATCGACAACTTCCTGAAGATCAGCACCGTCGATGGCGTGTCGTCGTTGCAAGTCAGCTCGGCCGGCCAGTTCAACTCGGGCAACGCCGCAGCCGCCACGCCGGACGTGACGATCAAGCTGGAAGGCAACAACTGGTCGAGCGCTAACCTGCACAACCTGATTGCCGGTAGCGACCCGACCATCAAAATCGATCACAACAACAGCTGATGCACGGAAACGGCCGCCCCCTATGGGGCGGTCGTCACGATTGCGTCCACTGCCCGGTGACGATTTCGTCGCGGCGCCACATACTGGCGTGCAGTTGACCTATGCTGCTGACAGCACGACGCTGGTTCCATTCCGAGGGATGCTCAATGTTTTACGTGCAACGCGATGCGCAGGGCCTGTTGATACGCGTGGAACCCGCCGCCTACGCCGAGGCCACGGAAACGCTGGCGGCCGACAATCATGAGATTCAGGCCTGGTTTGCCAACGCGGCTGTGGAGAACAGCCTCAAACAGCTCAAGCAAAGTGACCTGGAAATGATCCGGGTACTCGACGACTTGATTCAGGTGCTGACCCAGAAAGGCGTGATCCGCGTCACCGACCTGCCGACGGCGGCCCAGGCCAAGCTCATGGACCGAAACCAGGCCCGTGAAGCCTTGGGTGGCTTGAGCCAATTGATCGATGATGAAGAGACCGGGCTGATCTGACGCGCCCCTGCGATCATTCCCACGCACGGCGTGGGAGCGATCACATCAACCCCAGGGCTTGGGTTCGCCGAACAGCTGGCCCTGCACACCGTATAGCCCCATCTCGCGAATCACCGACAACTCCCCTTCTGTCTCGACCCGCTCGGCAATCAGCGGCAGATCAATGCTGTGCGCCGCTCGCTGGATCGCTTCGATGAACAGGCGTTTGTCGCTCTCCTCGTCAATCGACCGAATGTAGCTGCCATCGATTTTCAGGTAAGCCAGCCCCAACCGAGCCAGGTTGCCGATCATGCTGAAGCGGCCGCCGAAACGTTGCAGGCTCAGGGAGAACCCGAGTTCGCGCAGGCGCCGGGTCAGTTGCTCCAGCACCGCCTGGTCAGGCAGTTGCTCTTCGCCAATCTCCAGGGTCAGGCGTGGGCCGAGGTTGGAGTGCGCGCGCAGTATCTCGAAGATTTTGTTTTGCGCCTGCGGGTCGGCCAGGGTAGCCGACGACAGGTTCAGCGCCAGCGACTCCTCATGCCCGCTCATTTGCTCCAGCACCCGCTCGAGCATCAGCCGATCCAGACGTGCAGTCCAGCCGAAGCGCTCCAGCCAGGGCAGAAAACGCCCGGCGGGGATGGTCTGGCCGTGTTCGTCGAGCAGTCGCGACAACACTTTGTAGTGCAGCACCAGTTGCGTGTCCTGGGCGGCCACTACCGGTTGGAAATACAGCTCGAAACGCCGCTGTGTCAGCGCCTGGTCGAGCATGCGGTGCCAGGCGTGGTGATCGTCGCCGACACTGGCCGCGAGACTGTGCTCGATACAGGCCCAGTTCTGCTCGCCCTGGCCTTCGGCCTGCGCCAGCGCCTGGTCGCCAAGGCTGAGAACGGTTTGCGGCGAGTCGCCATGAGCAAAAGGCGCCAGCCCGATAGACGCCACGGCAGCCACATCGGTCGCGCCGGTCGCGCCGGTCGCGTGAAGACTGGCCAGGGCACTGTCGAGGTTCTGTGCCAATTGCAGCGCTTCCGCGCGCACCAGCCCCGGTGCCAGTACGGCAAATTCGCCGCCACGGATACGGGTGACCAGGTTCTGGGTTTCCGGGTATTTGGCGCACTCACGAGACAGTTGCTCACCGACGGCCTTAAGCACTTCATCGGTGCGCTGGCCACCGAGTCGCTGGTTGAGACCGGCCAGATCCTTGACCCGCAAAAGCAGCAGATAACCGGAACTGGCCTGCTCCGGGTTGCTTACCCGCGCATTCAGTTGCATCTCGAAATATCGCCGATTGGCCAGCCCGGTCAACGAGTCCTGATAGGACTCGACCCGCAGTTTTTCACTGCGTTCGGCCTGCTCCTGGAACAGCGCCTTGAGCTTTTCGACCATCTGGTTCATGGCCTGCACTACCCGGCGAAGTTCTGGGGTACGCGGCAGTTCCGGCAGGCTGAGGAATTCCCGCCGGGCGATGGCGTGGGATTGCTTGACCATGTAATCCAGCGGTCTCAATTGCTGACGCAGCAACAGCGCGCCGAGTACCGCACTGACCGCGCCACACAGCAGCAACCAGCCCAGGCTACCCAAAGCGCTTTGCCACAACTTGGCCAGCGCGAACATCGGGTGGCTGACCACCTCGACCCGGGCAGCCTGTTCCCAGCCACGGCTGACGATCGCATCACCACCGGCGGGCTCAAGGCCGATCAGTTTGACGAACCAGTCCGGAACATTATTGACCGCCGGAATACCCGTACGCTCGACCAGGGTCTGGTCGGTCTTCAGATCGACCACGCGGATACTCGCGTAGTAACCGCTGTCGAAAATCGAGCTGACCAGCAACTCAACCATCGCCGGGTCGTCGATGTTCGGTGTCAGGGACAGCGCCAGCGCCGTCGCGGCGTCCTGGGCATGGGAGCGCAACTGGTTGACGTACTGAGTACGCGAGCTCTCCAGACTGACCATGAAACTGCCGGTGAAGGCGACCACCAGGAACAGACAGATAGCAATCAACAGCTGTTTGAACAAAGACATCTGAGCACGTGCTCCTAGTTAGTCGTCTCGACCGGGAATCCTTCGGCCTGCATTTTTTTCAACACATCCTGCCAACGCGAAAGGCGTTTGGTATCGCCGACCTTTTTATTGCCCTTGGCACCCGGCAACCACATCCCTTCGGCATTGAAAGAGTAGACCGGCAGCAAATCCTTCCGTTGGCCTGCCGGCTTGATTGCATCAATCAGGCTGTCGAGTACCAGGGGCTCGGCTTCCGGGCTCGCGTAGTAAGTCAGTACCATGTGCGCACGGTTCTGGGTCAGCGCCTTGACATAGGTGATACGCAGCTTTTCACTGGCTACACCGAGGTGCCGCAGGCTGAAGTACTTGGCGATAGCGTAGTCTTCACAGTCGCCGGCGCCTTTCCAGAGGGCTTGGATCGGGGTTTCCCAGTAGTCGACTTCATGCCACAGATCGATGTCTTCGACGTATCGCAGCTGCTGGTTGAAGAAGTGATTGACTACATTGAGTTGTTCCAGCTCGCCGATCTGCTTCTGGCTAGTCAATAAGTATTGCCAATCATTAATGCGTTGCTGACCTTCTCCCAAAGGTCCGTACAATGCCTGCGCCCGCCGGCTGATCAGGGAAAAATCCCAATCGGCGCTCAAGCTGCCCAGCATTACGCCAGTCAGCAGCAATGCGCTGCACAGCCAGCGTAAAACCCGGGGGATCGTTAAACTTGCCGCCAATGCGAGGCATCCTGGATAGGCAGGAGGGAATCGTTCGAATGGTGAAGGTTAGCCCGGAAAAAGACAATGGCACGGTGAGATCACTGGCGGCGCGCTAAACTGCAAGAAAGGCACTCGAGAGCTTGTTTGACAAGCAGTCAGTCAGTTACTAGTGTCATTTGGATCCAAAAATATTCCATCAATCAGGGTGCGTTTAGTGACACAAAAGCCCAACCCTCTCAGCAGTATCAAGGTCAACGGGCCGATTCCCGCACACATGGCACGCTCGGTGATCGAAGAAACCCTGCGCGCGGCCATACTCGACGGGCGCATTCCTTGCGGTGCGGCCCTGCGCCAGCAAGACCTCGCCGACCTGTTCGGCGTCAGCCGCATGCCCGTACGCGAAGCCTTGCGCCAACTCGAAGCACAGTCGTTGCTCAACGTGGTTGCCCACAAGGGTGCCGTGGTCGCGCCGCTGGTCCAGGGCGATGCCGTGGAAACCTACGCGCTGCGCATCCTGCTGGAATCCGAAGCCCTGCGTCTCTCGGTGCCACTGCTTCGGGAAGAAGATCTCGAAGAGGCTGCCCGCTACATCGACGAACTGGAAACGGAAAGCGACTACACCGAAATCGGTCGGCTCAATCGCTTGTTCCACATGACGCTTTACAGCCAGGCGCCGAATCGCCGGCTGTTGAAACTGGTCGAAGACGGCCTGAACGAAGAAGAGCGGTTCCTGCGCTTCAACCTGGAAGCCATGGGCCTGGGCAAACTGTCCCAGGATGACCACAAGGCACTGTTGCAGGCTGCTGCAGAGCGGGACGTCGAACGCTCCGTGAAGCTGCTCGAACATCACCTGAACCGAGGGGTCGAGGTCATTACGCGCTACCTCAACAGCCCTGAAGTCCAGGCCAGGAACAGGTCGAAGTAACCCTCGGCGGCAAGCCCGGGGGAGCGTACCGAAGGGTTCACCCCGCTTGCCGCGCATCCCTCCAAATGCTCCGCGAATAATTTGATTACAAATCCCCTTCCCCCATACCACGCCGCCCTTGCAGCGCCATACCGCGCCGCAACGCCTCGCCGCCTTGAAACCCGACCATTGCAACATTTGCGTGATGCCTCAGTAATGGCGGCCACCTCGATTTACGCCCACTCTGGATAACCAGGACAAAAAACGGGTGACGCTCCGTTCGAATGGAGCAACCCCTGCCCCCAGAAGCGAAGGAAGGAGCCTCATCACGGGAACGGAAGGATCGGCATCGCTCGCGACCCGCTTCCACCCCCTCAGACATTCCCAACGACGCCCGTAAAAAGTTACTTCGAGTGAGGCATTCACTCTTTATTCAATTTTGACTCATATAAGCCGGAAGGAGTAACTACGCCAAAATAAAACCAACCTAAATAGTTTTATTGGAACTTGTCATTCTCGAAAAAGTTGAATATTGAAATAATAACAAAACAACTTGATCGACACTTTATATGTGTATTAGTTTTTCTTCGTCGCCAGCCACAAACGGCTGCAACGCCTAACCCACTTGGCATCCATGGCACTGAAAAAGATCAATTAGTTTGAGGTACCCGTTCGCCAGGAAAAAACTTCCAACGAACTTCAGTGCTTGATGACTTCTCACCAAGGATCATTTACAGGCTCATCCATGAAACCAATTAAAGAACGTCTGCTTCAAAAAAAATCAGAACTTGGCAAACACCCGATCTTCTCTGAAATACATTCGCTGCCGGTCCTGCGACGCTTCATGGAAACCCACGTGTTTGCCGTATGGGACTTCATGTCGCTGACCAAGCGCCTGCAACAGGAGCTGACCTGCGTGCGACTGCCCTGGCTTCCACCGCAGGATCCCCAGGCCGCGCGGTTGATCAACGAGATCGTACTGGGTGAGGAGTCGGATGATCGCCCGGCTCTGGGTCACTACAGCCACTTCGAGTTGTACCTGGATGCAATGCGCGAGGTCGGCGCCTGCACCGTTGCCATCGAGCGTTTCGTGGCTCTGCAGCAAGAAGGCGTGAACTACGACATGGCCTTGCAGAGCGTCAAGATCGATCCGGCGGCCGCCAATTTCGTCCGTCATACGCTTCACACCGCACTGCATGCGCCGGGTCATAGTGTGGCCGCAGCGTTTCTGCACGGTCGCGAGAGCGTTATCCCGCAGATGTTCCAGCGCATCCTCGACGATTGGGGCATCGGCATCGAGCAAGCGCCGACTTTCCGGTACTACCTCGAACGGCACATTGAGGTCGATTCCGAGGACCACGGCCCGGCAGCGGAAAAGCTCCTGTCACGACTGGTCGATAGCGACCCGCAACGGCAGGAAGACGTGTATGCGAGCGCCATCGCTGCCGTGGAAAGTCGTATCGCCCTGTGGGACGGGTTGCGCCTGAGCATGAGCGAATACGTCGTGGAGGTGAACGCATGAACGCCGCCGACTACCAATCGTTCGCCGACGCCTGGGAGAGCCGCGCGACCATCCGCACCCGCCCGCGCCGCGTGCTGGAGAACGACGACAAACTGATCTACCCCTTGAGCCGCCAACCGTTGGCGCTGAGCGAAACCTTTCTGCGCGAATGCCCGGAACAGCGCGACTTCGCCCTGGTACAGACCCTCTACAAGTTCATCAGCGATGTGGTGATTTTCGAAACCGAGATCGTCGACAAAACCGCCCGCAGCATTGCCAAGAATCGTTTTGCGGTCGAGTTTCCGTTCGCCTGCCGCTACGACGCCATGACTGTGGTGGTGGACGAGGATTACCACGCGCTGGTGGCGATGGATTTCATGCAACAGACCATCGCCATGACCGGCATCCCTCCCATTGAATTGCCGGATGAAATCGAGCTGAGCCGGGCGATACCGGTGGCCGTGGCACTCGCTCCGGAGCACCTGCGCAGCGCCGTAGAACTGATCTGTGTGGCCATCGCCGAAAACACGGTGACCGGTGATGTCGCCGCGTTCGCCAAGGACGACACGGTCAAGCAATCGATCAAGGGCCTGATGGCTGATCACTTGCTCGATGAGGGGCGCCATTCCGGTTTTTGGGCGCGGCTGGTACGCATCTACTGGCATGCCGCAAGTGCAGAAGACCGCCAGTGCATCGCGCAGATCCTGCCGGTGTTCATTGCTCATTACCTGACCAACGACATCCAGAAATCCTTCGACTTCCGCTTGATCGACGCACTGCAGATCAACGACGCGACGCGTCACGCCCTCAAGAACGAAGTGTCTGCACTGGCCTTCCCGATCAATCGCCATCACCCGCTGGTGGCCAACATTGTGCGGTTTTTCCACAGCAGTTCGCTGCTCGATTCGCTGTGCGTACAAACCGCCCTCAGCGACTACCTGGTTTGACGAGGAGCCCATCATGAGACGTCTCGACATCTTGCTCACCGGAAAAAGCCAGGCCCTGACCGACCTGGCATTGGAACTCGAACAACACGGTCACTCACTGACGCGGATATCCGCACTCGACGAAATGCCGGGGCCTGCGGATCTACTGATCGACGATGGCACGTCGCTTGAGTTCACCTGTCAGGCGCCACGCCTGACATTGCAGTTGGGCCTTCGCCTGCCGCAGGCGTCCGGCCTGCCATCGCTGGACGTACTGTGCTGGCATGGTTCAACACTGCTGAGCCGCGTACCCATCGCCGATGAACCGTCGGGTAACGGCCAGGCGTTGCGTATGCAGGCCATGACAGCACTGGTTGACCATGTGGCGCTGCTGGTCAGCCGCTACTCGCGCGATGCCGACTATTTTCGGCTCGCCGAACCCGCCGTATCTGCCCGCTTCGAGCGCATCGAGTGCCTGCGGTTCCTGGAAAGCCTCACGTTCGTGCATCGGCTCAATGCCACCGCTGACCCAAGACTGCAGCAACTCGCGTTAACGCCGATGATCGAAAGCCTGGAACAGCAATGCATCCAGAGCGCCGACCATCCGGCCTTGAGCATCGACGGCGACACCCTCGACTATCGCCAGTTGCACGCCCACAGCCGCGCCATCGAGCAACGTCTGCGACCGCTTCTGGAGCAGCATCAAGGCCCGGTCGTCATCGGGATCTGCTTACCTAAATGCCGCGCGCTGTATGCGGGAATCCTGGCGATCCTGGGCAGCGGCGCGGTGTACTTGCCGCTGGAGCCGGGCCATCCGTTGCAACGTCAGCAGTACATCCTGTCGAATGCCGGCGCGGTGTTGTTGCTGCATGACGGTGAGCATCCCCTGGCGTACGAGATGCCAGGGCTGGACATCAGCAGAATCGACGCCCATGACGCCGACCTCACTCAACCCTTGATGCGCCAACGCCCCGACCTCGATGCGCCCTGCATGGCGCTCTACACCTCGGGTACCACCGGTCATCCGAAGGGCGTGTTGCTCAGCCAGGCCAACCTTGCGCACTTCACCCACTGGTACGCCGACTATGTGCAGCTGACCCGCCAGAGCCGGGTATTACAGTTTTCTTCGTTGGGATTCGACTCATCGCTGATCGACATCTTCCCCACCCTGTTGCAAGGCGCCGAGATGATCGTGCCCGGCGATGACCAACGCCGCGATCCCCTGCAACTGGTGGAGCTGATTCGTCATCGGCAACTGAGCCACGCCTTTTTACCGCCGGCCTTGTTGAGCATCCTCCCGCTGGAACAATTGCAGTGCCTGGATCATGTGATGACCGGCGGCGATGTCTGCGAGCCGTGGGTCATCGAACAACTGAGCCGCCAGGGCAAGCTCTACAACCTCTACGGGCCCACCGAAGCCACGGTGCTGATTACCGCGCGCAAACTCCAGGCAGGCGACAGCAACCGTTCTCTGGGCGCTCCAATCGCCAACAGCCAGGTGTTGATTCTCGATGACGACTTTCACCCCGTGGCCGAACAGACCGTTGGTGAGTTGTACATCGCCGGCCCGGGTGTGTGTCTGGGTTACCTGAACAACCCGCAGCAAACCGCTGAACGCTATCTGCACTTGAACTTGCCTGACGGCCGGAGGTTGCGTGTCTATCGCACCGGAGACATGGCAAAGTGGACGGCTGAAGGGATCGAGCTGTGCGGTCGGCGTGATCATCAGGTGAAGATTCGCGGCTTCCGGGTCGAGCCGCAAGAGATTGAGCGCTGCCTGCGCGACAGCCAGTTGTACCGCCAGGTTGCCGTGGTCATAGATAGCCAGCGACGGATACTGGCTTTCGTTGCCCAGCCCCGGGACGACCAGCCCGATAGCGTTCGCCAGTTGAAGGCCCACGCGACACAACACCTGCCGGACTACATGCGCCCCCTTGCATGGACCGAGCTGACAGCCATGCCCTATGCCAGTAATGGCAAGGTCGACCGCAAGGCGCTTCTGGAGCTGGCGCTCAACGTCACCGAGCACTCTTCAAGACGTCTGCCCGCCAGCGCCGATGAGGCCCTGCTGTTGGAGATCTGGGCCGAGTTGCTGGAGCTCCCGGCGAGCGATATTTCCACCGACGAAAGCTTCTTCAATCTGGGCGGGCACTCGATCCTGCTGTCGCGCATGCTCCTGCGATTGCGCGAGGAGTTCGGGCGCAGCATCTCGATCAACCGTTTCATCGAACTCCCCACTCTCGAGAAACTGGCGACTTTGGTGCGGGGTTCCGGCAGCGAAGAAGTGCTGAGCGAACAGGCCATGCGCGATGCCTTCCGCGAGCTGGATGTTCAGCCGCTGCCCGTCAGCCGCATGGGCGATGTGCACAAGGTGATCGTCACCGGTGCCAACAGTTTTGTCGGTGTACACATCGTCGATGCGTTGCTGGCCTGGGGTGCCAGCGAAGTCGCTTGCCTGGTTCGCGATGGCAACGGGCAATCGGCGGACGAGCGCTTTGCCCAGGCGTTGCGGGAGAACCGTCTGGAGCATCTGGATATGAACCGGGTGCGGGTTTACGCGGCAGACATCACGCGGCCGGAACTCGGTTTGGCAGCTGAGGTTTACCAGCGACTGGATCAGGAGTTTGGCGCACTGGTGCACAACGCGGCGAACGTCAATCACGTCCTCGATTACGAGTCGCTGGCCCGTGACAACGTCGAGCCGATTTTCGAATGTTTGCGCCTGTGCGAAGGACGCAGCAAAAAAATCTTCAACTTCGTCTCGACGCTCTCGGCCTCCAGCACGATATCCGCCGACGGCCGAGTGCTTGAGTTGCCGGCTGCACCCACACCACCGATCTACATCAAGAACGGCTACAACCTGTCCAAATGGGTCGGCGAGCGGATCCTCGAACGGGCGCGGGAGCTTGGGGTGCGGGTCAATCTCTACCGCCCCGGCAACATCAGTTTCAACAGCCTCACGGGCGTGTGCCAGCCGCACAAGAATCGCCTGATGCTGATGCTCAAGGGCTCGATCCAGCTGGGGCAGGTGCCGGAGTTCGCCTTGAACTTCGACTTGATGCCGGTGGACTTTCTCGCCCGATTCATCGCTTTCCACGCCAGTCGTTATCAGCCGGAGCAAGCGGTATTCAACCTGCACAACCCCGAGCCCTTGAGCTGGGACAACTACGTGGCGTCCTTCCGCGAAGCAGGGCGCGAATTCGCGATGGTCAGCGTTGCCGACTGGCAGCAGCAACTGGGTCGGGTCGACAGCGACAACGCGTTGTACGGCGTGCTGGGGTTCTACCTCAACGGCTTCGAGGAGGACATCGGCGACATCTCGATGATCGGTCACGACAACGCCCAGGCCGGTGTTCGGCTGATGGGCACGCACTACCCGCAAAAGTCCCCGGCGCTGCTGCGTCGCGGCTGCGACTACCTCAAAGAAATCAATTTCATCTGACTCAACCCAACGGAGCAAGACCATGAGCACTCTGCAACCCGACACGCTGATCAAAAACCCTCAAGGCTGCCATGTGGCGTCCTCGGTGGACGTACCTGCCGATGCCACTCAGGTATGGGCCGTAGTCGGCAATTTTGCCGGCTTCGATCGCTTCATCCCGGCGCTGTCGCACATTGAGATGACCGGTGATGGTGTGTCATCGCTGCGCAAAAAGTTTTTCAAGGATGGCAACCTGGTAGTCGAGCAACTCAACTCCCGGGACGACCAGGCACGGCACATGACCTGGACCACTATCTACAACACCCTGGGTGTGGCCAATCTGTGGGCAGCGATGAGCGTTGAACCACTGGGTGCGGGCCAGTCCCGAGCCACCTGGACCATCATCGCCGAACCTGCCCAAGGTGGCGCCGAGGCGATACCGGGCTTCAAGGCTTTCGTACAGGGTTTTGCCGATGATGCGATGAACAATGTGCTGAAGCTGTTTGCTTAAGACGAAAAAGCCCGTTGTGGAGAGACTCCACAACGGGCTTTTCAGTACCCCTGAAACGACAAAACCCCTGTCTGCGTTAGCAGACAGGGGTTTCGGAATTCAATCTTGACGATGACCTACTCTCACATGGGGAAACCCCACACTACCATCGGCGATGCATCGTTTCACTGCTGAGTTCGGGATGGGATCAGGTGGTTCCAACGCTCTATGGTCGTCAAGAAATTCTGTGACCAGCCCGTTAGAACTTTAACGTGCCGGTGAAAACTGGTGACTTCTACTAAAAACAAAACCCCAACTGCTTTCGCAATT
>NZ_CATKPU010000036.1:0-14081 GCF_949767825.1 Pseudomonas sp. IT-P258
GCAGCCGAGCTGGAGCAAGCTCCCTCGCCACAAAAGCCTACTGATACCGCAGCGCCTTCTACTACCAAATAACGAGAGCCCCTCCTGCCAACGATGCATTCGTCTGGCACGCGGGGCTCTCTAGTATCGGTTCATCGCCTGTCAGTACGACAGGCATCGACCCAGACAGAGGCCCACCATGATCTACGCACAACCCGGAACCCCAGGCGCCGTCATTACCTTCAAGCCGCGCTACGGCAACTTCATCGGTGGCGAGTTTGTTGCCCCGATCAATGGCGAGTACTTCACCAACACCTCGCCGGTCAACGGTGAAGTGATCGCCGAATTCCCGCGCTCCAGCGCCGCCGACATCGACAAGGCTCTCGACGCTGCCCATGCCGCTGCCGACGCCTGGGGCAAAACCTCGGCCCAGGACCGCTCCCTGGTGCTGCTGAAAATCGCCGACCGCATCGAGCAGAACCTGGAAGTGCTGGCCGTCACCGAAACCTGGGACAACGGCAAGGCCGTGCGCGAAACCCTGAACGCCGACGTGCCGCTGGCGGCCGACCACTTCCGTTACTTCGCCGGCTGCATCCGCGCCCAGGAAGGCGGGGCTGCGGAGATCAACGAGCTGACCACGGCCTATCACTTCCATGAACCCCTGGGCGTGGTCGGGCAGATCATTCCGTGGAACTTCCCGCTGCTGATGGCCGCCTGGAAACTCGCCCCGGCCCTGGCCGCCGGCAACTGCATCGTGCTCAAGCCTGCCGAGCAAACGCCGCTGTCGATCATGGTCTTCGCCGAGCTGATCGCCGACCTGCTGCCGGCGGGCGTGCTGAACATCGTCCAGGGCTTCGGTCGCGAAGCCGGCGAGGCCCTGGCCACCAGCAAGCGCATCGCCAAGATCGCCTTCACCGGATCGACCCCGGTGGGCGCGCACATCATGCATTGCGCCGCCGAGAACATCATCCCGAGCACCGTCGAGCTGGGAGGCAAGTCGCCGAACATCTTCTTCGAAGACATCATGAACGCGGAACCCGAGTTCATCGAAAAAGCCGCCGAAGGCCTGGTGCTGGCGTTCTTCAACCAGGGCGAAGTCTGCACCTGCCCGTCCCGGGCGCTGGTCCAGGAGTCGATCTACGAGCCGTTCATGGCCGAGGTGATGAAGAAAATCGTCAAGATCAAGCGTGGTAACCCGCTGGACACCGAGACCATGGTCGGCGCCCAGGCGTCCGAGCAGCAATACGACAAGATTCTCTCGTACCTGACCATTGCCCAGGAGGAGGGCGCCGAGCTGCTCACCGGCGGCGCGGCCGAACGTCTGGAGGGCGACCTGTCCAGCGGTTACTACATCCAGCCGACCCTGCTCAAGGGTCACAACAAGATGCGTGTGTTCCAGGAAGAAATCTTCGGCCCGGTGGTGGGGATCACTACCTTCAAGGACGAAGCCGAAGCCCTGGCCATTGCCAACGACAGCGAGTTCGGCCTCGGTGCCGGCCTGTGGACCCGCGACATCAACCGCGCCTACCGCATGGGCCGGGCGATCAAGGCCGGGCGCGTGTGGACCAACTGCTACCACCTGTACCCGGCGCACGCGGCGTTCGGTGGCTACAAGAAGTCCGGCGTCGGTCGGGAAAACCACAAGATGATGCTCGATCATTACCAGCAGACCAAAAACCTGCTGGTGAGCTACGACATCAATCCGCTGGGGTTCTTTTGATCCCTCAAGAACGACATTGAACCTGTGGGAGCGGGCTTGCTCGCGAAAGCGGAGTGTCATCCAGCAGAGATGTTGACTGGCACACCGCTTTCGCGAGCAAGCCCGCTCCCACATGGGTATGTGGGGAATTGGAAATTTGTGTCTCACCCCCTACCAAATCACCCCCGAACCTCCTTCGAAAGTAGCATTCGGGCCCTCGTCGCCCCGTGCATTAATGGCTCTACCGGAATCACCCGGGCACAAGAAGAGGAATGACCCATGTGGACTAAACCCGCGTTTACCGATCTGCGCATTGGCTTCGAAGTGACGATGTATTTCGCCAACCGTTGATTGATCACCCGGCCAGCCGATGCGTTGGCCGGGCCTGCCTTCTGGAGCATCCGCCATGCACATCCGCGTTCTCGGTTCCGCCGCTGGCGGTGGTTTCCCCCAGTGGAATTGCAACTGCCGCCAGTGCGCCGGGGTGCGCAATGGCAGCCTGCGGGCACAGCGCCGTACGCAGTCGTCGATTGCCCTGAGTGACGACGGTGTCGAGTGGGTGCTGTGTAACGCGTCACCGGACATTCGCGCGCAATTCGAGAGTTTTGCGCCGTTGCAACCGGCGCGGCGCCTGCGTGACAGCGCCATCGCCGGCATCGTGCTGCTGGACAGCCAGATTGACCATTGCACCGGTTTGCTCAGCCTGCGTGAAGGTTGCCCGCATGACGTGTGGTGCACCGAGCGCGTGCACCAGGACCTGAGCAGCGGTTTCCCGTTGTTCAACATGCTCGGACACTGGAACGGCGGATTGCACTGGCAACCGGTCGGCCTCGATCGCCAGCCATTCAGCATCGCGGCCTGCGGGCATCTGCAATTTCGCGCGGTTCCCCTGGTGAGCAACGCGCCGCCGTATTCGCCCAATCGCGGCAATCCGCAACCGGGCGACACCATTGGCTTGTTCATTGAAGACCTGCGCAACGGCGCATCGCTGTTCTATGCCCCGGGCCTTGGTCGAATCGACGATGAAGTGCTGGGCTGGATGCAGCGCGCCGATTGCCTGCTGCTGGACGGCACAATGTGGCGCGACGACGAGATGCGTATTTGCGAAGTCGGCCAGAGCCTGGGCAGCGAAATGGGGCACCTCCCGCAAAGCGGCCCCGGCGGGATGCTTGAAGTGCTGGAGGGGTTCAACCGCCAGCGCAAGGTGCTGATCCACATCAACAACACCAATCCCATTCTCGATGAAGACTCGGCCGAGCGGGCGCTGCTGGAGAGGCGGGGTATTGAAGTGGCTTATGACGGCATGAGTATTGAGCTGTAGCGGCTGGCCCCTTCGCGAGCAAGTCGGATCGCGAAGAGGCCAGTACAGGCACCGCAGAAGTTCCCGGAGAACAAAATGACTGACACCCCCATGTCCCCCACAGAATTCGAAGCCGCCCTGCGCGCCAAGGGCGCCTACTACCACATCCACCATCCCTTCCACCAAGCCATGTACGCCGGCCGCGCCAGCCGCGAGCAGATCCAGGGCTGGGTCGCCAATCGCTTCTACTATCAGATCAACATCCCCCTGAAGGACGCCGCGATTCTCGCCAACTGCCCGGACCGCGACGTGCGCCGGGAATGGCTGCAACGGATCCTCGACCACGATGGTGTCCCCGGCAGCGAGGGCGGCATCGAAGCCTGGCTACGCCTGGGCGAAGCGGTGGGGCTGGATCGCGAGCAGATCCTCTCCCAGGAACGGGTGCTGCCCGGCGTGCGTTTCGCGGTGGACGCCTACGTCAATTTCGCCCGTCGCGCGTGCTGGCAGGAAGCGGCCAGCAGTTCGCTGACCGAACTCTTTGCCCCCCAGATCCATCAGTCGCGACTCGACGCCTGGCCGACCCACTACCCATGGATCGACGCTGCTGGCTACGACTATTTCCGCACGCGCCTGAGCCAGGCGCGGCGCGATGTCGAGCATGGCTTGCGCGTCACCCTGGCGCACTACGTGACGGCCGAGGGGCAACAACGCATGCTGCAGATTCTGCAATTCAAGCTCGACGTGCTGTGGAGCATGCTCGATGCCATGAGCATGGCCTACGAGCTTGCGCGCCCGCCGTATCACACGGTTACCGATAACAAAGTCTGGCACCGGGGGATCGCCCTGTGAGCCTGATCAATCGCCAACAGTCACCGGCCTTGCGTCGCGGTTTTCGTCTGCAATGGGAGCCCCGTCAGGACTGCCACGTGCTGCTGTACCCCGAAGGCATGATCAAGCTCAATGCCAGTGCCGGACAGATTCTCGACCTGGTGGATGGCCAGCGCAGCGTGGCGGCGATCATCGAGCGATTGAGCGCGAATTTTCCCGGCGTACCGGGGGTCGACGAAGACGTGCTGGCGTTTCTGGAGGTGGCCCATGCGCAATTCTGGATCGAGTGAGACGCTGCCCGGACCGCCGTTGTGGCTGCTCGCCGAGCTGACCTACCGCTGTCCGCTGCAGTGCCCCTATTGCTCCAACCCGCTGGATTTTGCCCGGCACGGCGAGGAACTGAGCACGGAGGAATGGATTCGTGTATTCCGTGAAGCGCGGGACATGGGCGCCGCGCAATTGGGCTTTTCCGGTGGCGAGCCGCTGGTACGCCAGGACCTCGCCGAACTGATCAAGGCCGCCCGGGACATGGGCTACTACACCAACCTGATCACCTCCGGCATCGGCCTGACCGAGCAGAAGGTGCGTGACTTCAAGGTGGCCGGGCTGGACCATATCCAGATCAGCTTCCAGGCCGCCGACGAGGCGGTGAACAACATGCTCGCCGGTTCGCGCAAGGCCTTCGCCCAGAAACTCGCCATGGCCCGTGCGGTGAAAGCCCAGGGTTATCCGATGGTGCTGAACTTCGTCACCCATCGGCACAACATCGACCGGATCGCGCAGATCATCGAACTGTGCCTGGAGCTGGAAGCGGACTTCGTCGAATTGGCCACCTGCCAGTTCTATGGCTGGGCCGAACTGAATCGCGTCGGCCTGTTGCCCACCCGCGAGCAATTG
This sequence comes from Pseudomonas sp. IT-P258, assembly GCF_949767825.1. NCBI lineage: Bacteria > Pseudomonadati > Pseudomonadota > Gammaproteobacteria > Pseudomonadales > Pseudomonadaceae > Pseudomonas > Pseudomonas sp. IT-P258. The sequence continues at coordinate 4,704 of NZ_CATKPU010000036.1, forward strand.
CAGCGTGCCGAGCGCATCACCAACGAGTACCGCCAACGCCTTGAAGCCCAGGGCCACCCGTGCAAGCTGATCTTCGTCACCCCGGACTACTACGAAGAGCGTCCCAAGACCTGCATGAACGGCTGGGCCAACCTGTTTCTCGACATCACTCCCGACGGCACGGCCTTGCCTTGCCACAGCGCCCGGCAGTTACCGGTGCAGTTTCCCAATGTGCGCGAGCACAGCCTCTCGCACATCTGGAACGACTCGTTCGGCTTCAATCGTTTTCGCGGCGATGACTGGATGAAGGAGCCATGCCGCTCCTGCGATGAAAAGCACAAGGACCTGGGCGGGTGTCGCTGCCAGGCTTTCATGCTGACCGGCGATGCCAGCAATGCCGACCCGGTGTGCAGCAAGTCTGCGCACCACGGCGTGATCCTCAAGGCCCGGGAGGAAGCGCAGGCACCGGGGTTGGGGATCGAACACCTCACGTTGCGTAATGCGAAGGCTTCGCAGCTGATCTATCGCGGATAGTTCTAGCGCCGCAGATCCCCTGTGGGATCTGTTACAGCCCGGACAGCGCTGTTCTTTGGTCTGATTGCATTCACAGCTGGATGGTTTAGTGTGGTTTCTACCTTCCAAAACAATAAAAACAGGCTTTCCAATGAGCCAGAGTCTCAACCAGCTGCGTAAGTTCGTTTCACCTGAAATCATCTTCGGTGCCGGTAGCCGGCACAGTGTTGGCAATTACGCCAAGACCTTTGGCGCACGCAAGGTCCTGGTGGTCAGTGATCCCGGCGTGATTGCCGCTGGCTGGGTCGCCGATGTCGAAGCCAGCCTGCAAGCCCTGGGTATCGAGTATTGCCTTTACAGTGATGTCTCGCCCAACCCTCGGGTCGAAGAGGTAATGCTCGGTGCCGAGATGTACCGGGAAAACCACTGCGACGTGATCGTCGCCGTCGGTGGTGGCAGCCCGATGGACTGCGGCAAAGGCATCGGTATCGTCGTTGCCCATGGCCGCAGCATTCTCGATTTCGAGGGTGTGGACACCATCCGCGTGCCCAGCCCGCCGCTGATCCTGATTCCGACCACCGCCGGCACCTCGGCGGACGTCTCGCAGTTCGTGATCATTTCCAACCAGCAGGAACGCATGAAGTTCTCCATCGTCAGCAAGGCGGTGGTACCGGACGTTTCGCTGATCGACCCGGAAACCACCCTGAGCATGGACCCGTTCCTGTCGGCCTGTACCGGCATTGACGCGTTGGTGCATGCCATCGAAGCCTTCGTGTCCACCGGCCACGGGCCGCTGACCGACCCCCATGCGCTGGAGGCGATGCGCCTGATCAATGGCAACCTGGTGCAAATGATCGCCAACCCGACGGACATCGCCCTGCGCGAGAAGATCATGCTCGGCAGCATGCAGGCCGGGCTGGCGTTCTCCAACGCCATCCTTGGTGCCGTGCATGCCATGTCCCACAGCCTCGGCGGCTTTCTCGACCTGCCCCACGGCCTGTGCAACGCGGTCCTTGTCGAGCACGTGGTGGCCTTCAATTACAACTCGGCGCCAGACCGCTTCAAGGTGATCGCCGAGACGTTGGGCATCGACTGCCGAGGCCTGAATCACCGGCAGATCTGCGGGCGCCTGGTCGAACACCTGATCGCCCTCAAGCACGCCATCGGCTTTCACGAAACCCTTGGTTTGCATGGCGTCAGGACCTCGGATATTCCGTTCCTGTCGCAGCATGCGATGCACGACCCGTGCATCCTGACCAACCCGCGCGAATCCAGCCAGCGTGATGTCGAGGTCGTCTATGGCGAAGCCCTCTGACGAGCAACAACGGGCCCTGGCCGGGCTGCTGGGGCTGGGCAGCCACTCGGCGCGCAAGAGTCATTACCCGGAACTGGCCGCGCGCCTGGATGATCTGGAAGCCGAGCGTAACCGCTACAAGTGGCTGTTCGAAAACGCGGTGCACGGGATCTTCCAGGCCAGCCTGCACGACGGCATGCGCGCCGCCAACCCGGCACTGGCACGCATGCTCGGTTACCAGGACCCGCAGGAGGTGCTGTTCTCCCTGACTGACCTGGGCAGCACCCTGTTCGTCGACGGCGCGCAGGAGCTGGAAAGCATTGGCGAAATCCTCCGGCACCAGCGCAGCCTGCACGGCTATGAAACCCGTTTGCGGCGCAAGGACGGCAGTCACCTGGATGTATTGATGAACCTGCTGCTCAAGCCCGGCCAGGAAGGCCTGGTGGAAGGGTTCGTCTCCGATATCACCGAGCGCAAACTGGCCCAGCGACGCCTGCAGCAACTCAATGACGAACTGGAGCAGCGCGTCGTCGCGCGCACCGATGAATTGCTCGAGGCCAACCGTAACCTTCAGCAGCAGATCACCCAGCGTAAACAGATCGCCAAGGCCTTGCGCGACGCCCGCGATGCCGCCGAGGCCGCCAATCACAGCAAGGACAAATACCTCGCCGCCGCCAGCCACGACCTGCTGCAACCGCTGAACGCCGCGCGGTTGCTGATCTCGACCTTGCGTGAACGCAAATTGCCGGAAGCCGAACAGGTGCTGGTGGAGCGCACTCACCAGGCCCTGGAAGGGGCCGAAGACCTGCTGACGGATCTGCTCGACATTTCCCGGCTCGACCAGGCCGCGGTCAAGCCGGACGTTGCGTTGTACCGCCTCGACGAACTGCTCGGGCCGCTGGTGTCGGAGTTCCAGTCTGTCACCCAGGCGGCCGGCTTGAACCTGCGGGTGCGCATGGCCGATTACGCCATCAGTACCGACTTGCGCCTGATGACGCGGATCCTGCGCAACTTCCTCAGCAATGCCTGCCGCTACACCGATGAAGGCAGCATCCTGCTGGCGGCAAGGCGTCGGGGCGAGATGTTGCGCCTGGAGGTCTGGGACACCGGGCGTGGCATCGCCGCCGACCGGCTCGATTCGATCTTCCTCGAGTTCAACCAGCTGGACGTCGGCCGCGCCGCCGACCGCAAGGGCGTGGGCCTGGGGCTGGCGATTGTCGAGCGCATCGCCAAGATCCTTGGCTACAGGATCGGCGTGTACTCGTTACCGGGGCGGGGTTCGATGTTCAGCATCGAGGTGCCGATATCCGACGAGGTTCCGCTGCCCGTGAGCCAGGCGGTGCCACAACCGGGCACCGGCAACCCGCTGCCGGGCCGCCGTTTACTGGTGATCGACAACGAAGTGAGCATTCTCGACAGCATGAGCGCGTTGCTCGGGCAGTGGGGCTGCGACGTCCTGGTCGCCACCGATGAAGAGGCTGCGCTGGCGGCGCTGCGCGGGCAGGCGCCGGAACTGATTCTGGCGGACTATCACCTCGATCACGGGGTGGTCGGCTGTGATGTGGTGCGACATTTGCGCGAGCATTTTCACCAGGACATTCCCGCGGTGATCATTACCGCCGACCGCACCGACCATTGTCGGCGTGCGTTGCAGCGACTCAACGCACCCTTGCTGAACAAACCGGTGAAGCCCGGCAAGTTGCGAGCGGTGTTGAGTCAATTGTTGGGGGCATCTGCCTGAAGCGGCCGGTACTGCAGGGTGAAGCCCAGTTCGGTGGATTGACCCTGTTCCAGCAAACGCAACCCTGGCCGGCCGGGCAGGTGGTGCGCGTTGACCGGGTGGCTCACCGGTTCGATGCAGAAAAACCCCAGGCCCACAGGGCAGTAGAGCAGGTAGTAGTCGCTGCCGGTGGCCTGGCAGTCGAGCGCGTAACCAAGATCCGCTTGCTCGATCAGGCAGTGGCCGTTCCATTCGCAGAAACTGTTGTCCACCAGGGATTGTGGCAATGCCTTCAGTTGCTGGAAATCCCACTCGACCGGCAATGCGCCGAGTTCGGTCGGCAGTTTTGCCCCGTCGCACAACCACACATGCCGGGCGGGCGCCTGTAGGCGGGTGTTCGGTGTGCGCGGCAGGTACGGATGCAGTCCCAGGCCATGCCACGCAGCGTGTTCAGCCAGGTGCGTGACGTGCAGTTCGATGCTCAGCTTGCCCGCGCTCAAATGGAAACGTTGCCGGGCGCGATAAGCGAAGGGGGTTGTGCTGTCGAGTTGCAGGAGCACTTCATTTTTCGACCGCGAAACCACGTCCCACGCCTGCTGCCAGGCGCTGCCGTGAATCGGCAGGGGATCGGTGAGGCTGTTGGGCGCCAGTGCCAGCCAGCCATCGGGGCAATCGAAACCGCCATCGGCGATACGGTTGGACCAGGGGATCAAGGGAAAACAGCCGAGCTTGCCGGGCAGGCCGGTGTTCAGGGCATGAGCATCAGCGTGTCGCAACAAGGGCTGGCCAGTGCTGCGCACGGTCCAGTTGACGAGGCTGGCGCCGAGTTCCGGGGCGAGGGTGAGGTGGGTGAATTCGTCTTCGAGTTGCAGAAGGTTCATGGTTTATCGATTCGCGTTCAATGGTGGAAAAGATCGCAGCCTGCGGCAGCTCCTACAGGAAACCGTGTCCGACGCAGGAGCTGCCGAAGGCTGTGATCTTTTTAAGGGTTTACAACACCAAATGCGGCAACCACAGCGACAGTGCCGGAATGTAGGTCACGGCCAACAGCACCAGGAACAGCACGCCGTAGAACGGCAGCAGGGCTTTGACGGTGGATTCAATGCTGACTTTACCCACGGCTGACCCCACAAAGAGTACCGCACCCACCGGCGGTGTAATCAAGCCAATGCCCAGGTTCACCAGCATGATCATGCCGAACTGCACCGGATCCACGCCTATGCCGAGGATCACCGGCATCAGGATCGGCGTGAGAATCAGGATCAACGGCGCCATGTCCATGACCGTACCGAGCAACAGCAGCATGACGTTGATGCACATCAGGATCACGTAGCGGTTGTCCGACAGGGTCAGGAACAGCGTGGTGATCTTCGCCGGGATCTGCATCAGGGTCATGATGTAGCCGAAGCTGGCGGCGAAACCGATCAGGATCATCACGATCGAAATCGTGCGCACGGTGCGGTGCATCAGTTTGGGCAGTTCGCTCCATTTGTAGTCGCGGTAGATGAACATGGTCACGAAGAACGACCACAGCACGGCAATCGCCGCCGACTCGGTGGCGGTGAAAATACCCGACAGGATGCCGCCGAGGATGATCACCATCGCCATCAGGCCCCACAACGCTTCGCCGCAGATCTTCAGCGCTTCGCGCATCGGGATGACTTCGCCTTTCGGGTAGTCGCGCTTCTTGGCGAAGATCAGGCACAGCACCATCAGGCACGCGCTCATCAACAGGCCCGGCACCACACCGGCCATGAACAGCGAGGCAATCGACACCGTGCCGCCGGCGGCCAGGGAGTAGAGCACCGAGTTGTGGCTGGGCGGTGTCAGCAGCGCTTGCACCGAACCGCTGACGGTCACTGCCGTGGCGAATTCCCGGGGATAACCACGGCGTTCCATTTCCGGAATCAGCACCGAACCGACCGAGGCGGTGTCCGCCACCGAGGAGCCGGAGATCGCGCCAAAGAAGGTCGAGGCCATGATATTGACCAGCGACAAGCCGCCACGCACGAAGCCCACCAGCACCCCGGCGAACGCCACCAGGCGCCGGGACATGCCGCCCTCGGCCATGATCGCGCCCGCCAGGACGAAGAACGGAATCGCCAGCAGGGAGAACTTGTTCACGCCCCCGGCCACCTGGATCATCAGGGCCTGGAACGGGATGTCGATCCACCACGCGCCGATCAGTGCGGCAAACCCCAGGGCGTAGGCGACCGGCATGCCGATCAGGATCAACGCGATAAAACTGCCCAACAGAATTAAAGCGTCCATTCAGGCAGCCCCTTCGTTTTCTTCAACGAGGTCGAAACGCACGACCCGACGGTTGCTCTGGTCACCGAGCAAGAGTTTTTCCAGGACAAACACCAGCGTCAGCACGCCGCCAATCGGAATCGGCATGTAGGTGATGCCCACGCGCAGGGTCGGCAGGGCGCTCATGAACTGGTTCCAGGTGGACATGCACAGCTTGCTGCCCCAGATGGCCATGAACAGGCAGATGGTTGCCATCAACAGTTGCGCGGCAATGGCCGCGGCCTTGCGCAGGTTCGGCGCAAGGCGATCGGTGAGCATCGCCACCGCCATGTGCGAACCGGACCGGTAGCTGGCGGCGGCGCCGATGAAGGTGAACACCATCATCAGCAGGATGGCGGTGGGCTCCGGCCAGCTGGAGCCGGTACCGAGCACGTAACGGGCAAAAACGCCCCAGGGGATCATCAGGGAAATGGCCAGGACCGACAGGCCGGCAACCCAGATGCAGGCCATGTAAATCCTGTCGTTGATACGCAGCAGCAGATTCTTCATCGGGTTCCACCGTAACCGGGCGCGCACTGACGTACACCAACGTCAGCGGCGCCGGGCCTTTCTTGAATGCAGGGAGGGTTACTGAACGGCTTCGATGCGCTTGATCAGGTCGGCGTAGGGCGCGCCGTATTTCTCGCGGATCGAGGCGGTGGCCTCGTAGAAAGGTTTCTTGTCGACGGTGATGAACTCGACGCCGGCGGCCTTGAGTTTCTCTTCGCTGCTGGCCGATTTCGCATCCCACAGGGTGCGTTCCTGGGCCTGGGCCGCCTTGGCGGTTTTCTTCACCAGGGCCTGCTGCTCGGGGGTGAGCTTTTCCCAGGTGATTTTTGACATGACGATCGGCTCGGGCAGGATCAGGTGGCCGGTCAGGCTGTAGTACTTGGCGTTCTGGTAGTGGTTGTGTTCGAGCAGGGTCGGCGGGTTGTTTTCCGCGCCGTCGATCACGCCGGTCTGCAGGGCGCTGAAGATTTCGCCGGTGTCCATCGCGATACCGTTGCCGCCCATGGCGTTGATGGTTTCGATGAACATCGGATTGCCTTGCACGCGGATCTTCATGCCCTTGAGGTCTTCAAGGCTGCGTACCGGTTTCTTGGTGTAGAGGTTGCGCGTACCGCCGTCCATCCAGGCCAGGGCGACCAGGTTGAATTCGGAGTTGGTGATCTTGTCGAGGATTTCATCGCCCACCGCACCGTCGATGACCTTGCGCATATGCGCCTGGTCACGGAACACGAACGGCATGTTGAACACGTTCACGTCCGGCACCACCGGCCCGACGATGCCGAGGCTGACCCGGGCCATCTGCACGGCACCGACCTGGGCCTGTTCGACCACTTCTTTTTCCGAGCCGAGCACGCCACCGGCGAACATCTTGAAGGTCAGCGCGCCATTGCTGTCGGCCACCAGGGTTTTGCCCAGTTGCTCTTCAGCCACCACGGTCGGGTAACCGGCGGGGTGGATGTCGGCGAATTTGATTTCCAGTGCCTGGGTGGCACTGCTGAGGGAGAAGGCTAATGGAAGTGCAGCGGCGAGCAAGGTGCGTTTGAAGTCCATGGGGGTGTCTCCAGTTTTATTGTTTTTTTTTATTCAAGGCACAGCGATGCAGCGGGAGCGCTTTTCTTTCGAGAAGGTCAGTCGTTGAACAGGGGTTCGGGTAAGCCTTTTACTCCGGGGGCTAGGGCGAACACGCCACCGGCCAGTGATTGCCGGTCATGGTCGTCGCCGGGGCGGATCGAGGTCACGAACAGTGTGTCCAGTCGAGGGCCACCGAAGGCGCACATGGTGGGTTTTTTCACCGGTACGGCGAGGGAACGGTCAAGTCGGCCATCGGGGGTAAAACGGTGGATCAAGCCAGCGTCGTTGGCGCAAATCCAGTAGCAGCCATCGGCGTCGACCGCTGCGCCGTCGGGGCGACCTTCATACTGGTTCATGTCCACGAACACGCGGCGATTCGAAGGCGTACCGGTGTCGATGTCATAGTCGAAGGCCCAGATCTGCTGGACCTGAGGGTGAGAGTCGGACAGGTACAGGGTGCGTCCGTCCGGGCTGAAGCCCAGGCCGTTGGGCACGATGAAACCGCTCAGTCGCGCGTCGAGTGACCCGGGTTGCCCGGCGCTGTAGCGATACAACGCCCCCTCGGCAGCGTTGGCGCCCATGTTCAGCACCATGCTGCCGGCCCAAAAACGTCCCTGACGGTCACAGCGGCCGTCGTTCAAACGCATGTCGGTGCGGGCATGCTCGACCTGGGCCAGCGGTTCACTGTCGAGGCTGCCGTCGTGGCGCGGATGCAGGCGGAAGAACCCGCTCTCCATGCCGGCGACCCAGCCGCCGTCCCGGTGACGGGCGATGCAAGCGAGCATCTGCGGGGTTTTCCAGGCATCCACTTGCCCGGTGTCGGCACTCCAGCGCTGTAAACCGCCAGCGGGAATATCGACCCAGTACAGCGCGTTTTCCTCAGGCACCCAGACCGGGCTTTCACCGACCGCGTTGCGGGCGTCGACAATCAGTTCAGCTTGCATGGCAACTCATTCCCTTGGTTTTTGTCGGGGGCAAGCAACGCGCGAAGGCTCAGTCACCGAAAGGCCCGGCTGCGCAGAAGGCGCCGCCCTGATAGAGCCGCGCCGGGTCATCGGCGGCGGGCATCGGCTGGGCTTCGACTTTTTCGCGGAACACTTCGGAGCTGTCCTGCGGGGCAAAACCCAGGGCCGTGGCATAACGGTTGTCCCACCAGATCTCCTTGTTGTCGGACATGCCATAGACCACGGTGTGGCCGACATTCGGGGTGTACAGGGCGCGCTCGAGCAGTTGGGTCAGGTCGCCGAAGCTCAGCCAGGTGCTCATCATCCGGCGGTTGTGCGGTTCCGGGAACGACGAGCCGATACGCACGCTGACGGTCTCGATGCCATAGCGGTCGAAGTAGAAGGTGGCCATGTCTTCGCCGTAGGACTTGGACAAGCCGTAGTAACTGTCCGGGCGGCGAGGGGAGTGGGCATCGATGACTTCGTCCTGGCTGTAGAAACCGATCACGTGGTTGGAGCTGGCGAAGATCACTCGTTTCACACCGTGGCGGCGCGCGGCTTCGTAAATGTGGAACACGCCGCAGATGTTGGCGCCGAGGATCTCTTCGAACGAGCGCTCGGTCGACACCCCGCCGAAGTGCAGGATCGCATCCACGCCTTCGACCAGTTGATGCACGGCTTGCTTGTCGGCCAGATCACACGGCACGACTTCTTCTCGGTCATCGATGGCTGGCGCAATGTCGGCGATGTCCGACAGGCGAATCACATTGGCGTAGGGGCGCAGGCTTTCGCGCAGGACTTTCCCTAGGCCACCGGCGGCGCCGGTCAGCAGCAGGCGATTGAAAGGGATGCGGGCGGTTGTGGTGGTCGTCATGGGAATCCTGGACAAACAGTTGTTGTTATTGGTTCGTTGTAGGTTGTCGTATGACTGTGCTGAGTATCATTAGGGTTTCCGGCTCTTGTCAACGCGACATTGGTTGAAAATGACGGAGGGTCGTTTCCTTTGGCTGAACCAAGCCGCACGCACTGAAATACCATCCACAGGGGGGTTACAGCAG
>NZ_CATKPU010000037.1:0-9039 GCF_949767825.1 Pseudomonas sp. IT-P258
AGGTGGGGCGGTTTGTAACGCAGGATCCGATTGGGTTATCTGGCGGGTTTAACCTGTATCGCTATGCTCCAAACACAGGAAGTTGGACCGATCCACTGGGGTGGAGCTGCTGGGCTGCTAAAAACGTAGCCGGTCGAAAGGTGTACCAAAGAAATGATATTTTTGATCCCAACTACGTTGATGATTTGGGAAGGACAAACGTTCAAAGGATGAGCAAAGGGGATGCGCCAATAGGAAAAGACGGAAGCGAAGTGAATCTCCACCACCTTACCCAAGACGAACCTGGCTCAATGGCAGAAATCCTCAGCAGTTTTCACTCAAAAAATGATCGAGTGCTGCATATGTACTCTAATCAGTGGGATAAAAGTTGGGTTGGGTCGGATGGTATTAGACGGCTTTATAATAGCGCACCCAAGAGTATGAATCGTGGGCCGTTTAATACATGGAAGAAAAGTTACTGGAAGGAAAGATCATTGGATTTCGGAGTCTGAAGTATGAGCTATATTGATTTGATTGAGGCTGAGATTAATGCATCTGGTGAAGATCCTGCATATGCAGGTGGCGCTAGCGACTCCCTGATAGCTGAGTTTGAAAGAGAATTGGGGGTTGGTTTTCCGGATTCGTACAAGTTGTTTCTTAAGAGGTTTGGTGCTTTGTCATTTGCCGGTGAGACGTACTATGGGGTTACTAAGAGCGGGTTGGCCGCTACCGCAATCCCTAGCGTTATATTTGCTACAAAAAACGCACGATCTCTTGGTGATGCCGATAATGGAATGATCGTCATTAAGTCTTCAGGATATGGCCCTATATATTCAATTGATACTTCTAGCATTGGAGAGGCAGGAGAGCCTGTAGTGGTGGAGACGGAGCTTTCATTTAAAAGAGATGGCGAGAAAAATGTCATTTCCAAAAGTTTTGAAGATTTTTTTTGTGACTCTGTCAGGCAGTCTATTAAAGATCTTTAATGTTGCGGATGGCGAGTGACGTGTAGGTTATCTGGTATGACGGTAGGGGGGCTTTTGGGGGTGGGTAGGGTGCAGCGAATGGCACGTGAAAGGTTGGAAAGCGGAAAATACGCTGTAGACAAAATTACAGCGCGACTATTATGAGTGCAGAAATTTTTTATTTGGTTGATTTTTGTGGAGCGTCATGCGGTCAGCCTGAATTTATCTCAGGTGAGTTCAATTGTGATGAGTGGGAGTGGGATGAGTTTGATCCTGGAGTAGAAAGTGTTGTTGTGGAGAGGGTTTATAAATTTAAAGTGTTGGATCGAACAATAAAAACGCTTGATGTGGATTTTTTAGGGTCTCCGCACAATCTAGTGTCAGCACGCTTTCTTGAAGTCTGCGATAGTTTAAATGTTAGGTATCGATCAGTGCCGGTTGAACTAAAGCTTGCAAGTGGAGTGATCAGTGGTGAGTATTTTATTTTTATCCCTCTGGATGCTGTAGAGTTACTGGATCAGGCTGGGTCTAAATTTTTTTTGGAAAAGGATTTAAATACTAGTGAGCCAGTATTTAATCGGTATCATCCTGCTGTGCCAGTTTATAGCTGGATAAGGCAGTTCTCTGCAAAAAGTGGAGTTTGTGAGAGTTTTTTTGTTTGTATCGAAATTATGAAGTGGGTCTGTAGCGAGGAGTTTAAGGTTGAGGCAGAGAAAAAGTTGGCTGGTTTGAGTTTTAAACCAATAGATAGTGAGTTTGTTTTTGATCCGTGGGGTGAAATGTCCTGAGTCTGTTCGTCTTGTGCCAATAAACGCTTTGGCTATTTTGAAAGGCCGTGACAGAGTTGATGGATGCGCTCTTTTAATATCATTATGCTGTGGTGGAATAGGGGGGAAGGATCTGCCGCCTGGCACAATAACTGATCTGAGATTGTAATATGATTGATATTGATGAAGAGTGTAAAAAAATAGAAGGGTTTGAGTTTTTCTCAAGTATGGGGAGTGTTGGGTCTAAAGATAATGATTTTTTATATATAGAAAGCGTTCGGAAGGTTTTTTTAGAGCCGTCTGAGTCTGAGTTTGATGGATGCTATGAGGGTGTTGAGTGGCTGCCCACATCCCCAGCTCAACCCGATCCGTTTTATGATATTCCTAAGCCGCCTTCAGATCTAGTCGCTATGCGAATGAAAGTGAATAAGGCAGTAATGGCGGTTGCTAAAACTATTGATAAGAACAAGTTCATTTGCACGCCGCATGATTTTAACCTTGCGGCAAGAAACGCGGTGTGTTTTGCCTTTAGGTAATATGTGTCTGAAAGTTATTATGGGCTTGGTGATCGATGGTTGGCGATAATAAAATTATATTATTCTGGTCGTTGGCCTGTTGGTTTGGTTAAGGATAAAATAGTTGTTATTTAATTTTTAGTGGGGGTCTTTCAAATTTTGTCGAGGTGTATTTCGCTCTTCAATAAGGACGGTCATTAGATATCTGGTGATTCAATGCGCCGTTTCAGCTAAGTCGACGAGTTGCCAGTAAAATATTCAAAGAGATATTTTGGAGCTGATATGGCTGATAAAGAAATTTCATTGCGTGCGTTAGAGCGTGTAAACAATTTTTTGGCCGAAATGAATTCTTGGGAAGCAGAGTTTTTCAAGATTCGAAAAGAGAATTTAGCCGGAGAAGGGGATGGTCCTGAAGTAAAAGTTTCTTTTGGGAGTAGGCTGGAAAGTATACTAAATAAATTTGCTTTTAAAAATAAAAGTAATTTTGGTCGTTTGATAGACTTGGGTTGTGTTAATCCGCCCACGTACGATCCGCAGTCTGACGTTGTAGAGGTCATTTCTATGAGTGGCGATGAAGTCGTTTTTCAGATACAACAAACTGTTGGGGTAGAGGTTACATCGCGGATAGTCATGGTTTGTAAAGCTGGTGAGTGGAAAATTAAGAAGAAAGAAAGTTTGGGTTATGACGATAAGTGGAAGCGTTCACCTTTGTAGTATGAGCTGCTGAAATGGAATCAGTGGTTTTTTTCACATGCGCTGAGCGAGCTTTCAAAGCGTTCTAATGGTGTAAGCGGAGTTGGGTGTAATCTGTAGAGTTAAATAAGTTCTTTAAAATCTAGTTTTGTGAGTGGCTACAAGCCTTTGTCTTAGTTGCACTCTTCACTCTCCACTCATTTACCGCATTGCAATGGGTAGGTCATAAATTTTGAAAACGCCTCAGGATAGCGCTATATAAAGGGGGCTAGATGAAAGAGACTGATCTGATAGGTTTGTTGCGAGAAATATCAAATGAGTTAAAACAAGCTCAGGCAGTGCGCGGAGGGACAGATCTACGCTCTATTATCGAAAATTACGAAAGGGTAGTAATGCTCTTGCTTGGAGGTAATTTAACCGATAATTTAATCAGGTTTTCGCCTAGGGAGTATTTAGCGATATATAGTGATTATGAGAACCCGCTGCTTGAAAAAATGGATTTCGCACAGAGGGAAGTTAATGGTTTTTTGGTTGTCAGACCTTGAGTGCTTGATGTTTTTTCGACGCTATTTCTCTTCTTGATGCGGTCACTAACGCCATTTGTCGTTCGTTCTTTAAAAACTCATCGAAGTAAGTGGCTGCCAACTTTGTCTCAGTCACTTTCTCTATAGTAATAATCGACGTCCGGCGCAAGTCACACATACCTGTGGTGGAATACCCTGGCCCAGGTCGAACGCTTCCAGGATTGCTCGGGTAAAAACACCACCTACCGCTTCGACGAGCGCCAGCATCTGGTCGCCGTTACTGATGCGCTGGGTCAGACCACCACGCTGGAACGCAAGCCTGACGGCGAAGTGCTGCGCATCAATCATCCGGACGGCAGCGCCGAGTCCTTCACCTACAACGCCCTCGGCCAGGTGCTCAGCCATACCGACGGCAAAGGCCAGACCACGCGCCTGCTACGCACCGCCCGAGGATTGCCGAGCAGCCGCCAGGACGCCAAAGGCCAGCGCATCCGCTACGAATACGACCCGGCGATTCGCCTGACGGCGCTGATCAACGAAAACAACGCGGCGTACCAGTTCGCCTACGATGCGTGCGACCGGTTGATCGAAGAAAAACGCATCGACAACCTGACCCGACGCTTCAGCTACAACCCCGGCGGGCATCTGACCCAGGTCGATGAAACCGGCTACGGCGAACGCGGTGAACGGCCACAACGCCGCACCGAATTCGAACGCGATAGCATTGGCCGGTTGCTGGCCAAACTCAATGCCGATGCCCGTCAGGATTACGTGTATGACGACGCTGATCGCCTGCTGTCGATCCAGCGCCTGCCGACCGCGCAGGGCAAGCAAATTGGTGTCAGCGAAGAAACGCTGGAGTTCTCCTACGACCTGCTCGGGAGGCTGATCCAGGAGACCACGGCGCAAGGCGCCTTGTCCTACGAATACGACCCACTGAGCAACCTCACCACGTTGACGCTGCCCACCGGCCAACACCTCAATCACCTGTATTACGGCAGCGGCCACCTGCACCAACTCAACCTCGACGGCCAGTTGATCAGCGACATCGAGCGCGACGACCTGCACCGCGAAGTCCTGCGCACCCAGGGCACGCTCACCAGCTGCTTCGGCTACGACGCCATGGGCCGCAAGAGCTGGCAGTTCGCCTCGCGCCTGCCGGCGGAAAAACTCTCGCGCCTGCACAACCCCGGTATCCAGCCCGACCTGCTGGTGGAGCACGCCTACAACCCGATCCACCGCCGCCACCAGTACGACCCGGCCGGCGAGTTGACCCGTACCCTCGACAAACTGCGCGGCGAGATCAAGTACGAGTACGAAGCCAACGGCCAACTGCACAGCCGCGACACCGGCCAGTTGCTCGACAGCGAAGAATTCCGCTACGACGCCGCGGCGAACCGGCTGAACTTCAACACCAGCCAGTTTGATCACGTCAAAGACAACCGCCTGAAGCGCTGGCGGGACCAGGAATATGCCTACGATGCCTGGGGCAACCTGATTGAAAAACGCAGCGGCACGGGCACGCTGCAGACGTTTGTTTATGACTGTGAGAATCGCTTGGTCAAGGCCGAGACGCTGGTCAACGGCAAGCTGGAAAGTACCGGTTCTTATCGGTACGACAGCCTGGGGCGGCGGGTTGCCAAGGTTTCAGAGGTCAACGGCAAGACCGAGCATAAGCACTTTTTGTGGCAAGGCCTGCGGATGTTGCGTGAGGAGCGACCGGGGCAGAGCAGTCTGTACCTGTATGAGCCGGGGAGTTATGCGCCCTTGGCGCGGGTGGATCAGGCAGAGGGTGAAGAGCAGCAGCTTTATTACTTCCATACTGATCAGATTGGTACGCCGCTGGAGATGACGGACGCGGACGGGAGCATTGTCTGGCAGGCGACGTACAAGGCTTGGGGGGCGGTTGAAAAGCTGGCGGTCAATGACATCGAGCAGAATTTGCGGTTTCAGGGGCAGTATTTCGATGACGAGACGGGGCTGCACTACAACACGTTTCGGTATTACGATCCGGAGGTGGGGCGGTTTGTTACGCAGGATCCGATTGGGCTGTTGGGCGGAGATAATCTCTATCAGTATGGGAGTAACCCTTTAGGTTGGATCGATCCATTAGGATTAGCATGTTCGTCTCTTCATGAAAGGGTAGTAAATGATGCGAACAAAGTCGCATCTGCTGGAGGTGAAATCACCGCCAAACAAGCTCAAATTTTGAGAGGAAATCTACCCGTTGTTCAGCGACGTACTGTGTTTCAGAATCAGATGGCACGGAAAGAATTTGTGGGTAGTCAGAACTATTTGATGAAACAATGGGAAGCTAACACCGGTAGAGTATGGCCATCTGGTGCAACTCCCCATCACATCGTACCTTTGGAAAGTGGTGGCGCGAACAAGTGGTGGAATCTGATGCCGACACATGGCACGTTGCCTAATCACTCTTTGCCTGGGATTCCAGTTCCGCATGCCGCAGGTGGGGTTCTAAGGAGCACGATTCAACAAGGAAGAAAAGCTCTGCCACTTGGTACAATAACTGATTTGAGATTGTAATATGATTGATATTGATGAGGAGTGTAGAAAGATAGAAGGGTTTGAGTTTTTTTCTAACATGGGAGGTCGTGGGCCTAAAGATGATAATTATATATATATAGAAAGCGTTCGAAAGGTTTTCGTGGAACCATCTGAGTCTGAGTTTTATGGGTGTTATGATGGTGTTGAATGGTTGCCCACATCCCCAACTCAACCTGATCCGTTTTATGAGATACCTAAGCCACCATCGGACTTGGTCGCCATGAGGATTAAAGCGAATAAGGCAGTAATGGCCGCTACTAAAAATCTTGACAAGAGCAAATTCATTTGTGCGCCGCATGATTTTAGCCTTGCTGCAAGAAATGGGGTGTGTTTTGCCTTTAGGCAATATGTGTCCGAAAGTTATTACGGGCTTGGTGATCGATGGTTGACAATAATCAGATTATATTATTCCGGTCATTGGCCTGTTGGTTTCTTTAAAAACAAAATAGTCGTTATTTGATTTTGGTGGATAGAGCGGAAAAGGAACGGAAAAGGGGACAGGGGAAAAGGGGACTGGAAAAGGGACGACGGAAAAGGGGGGAGATTTATTTTGAAGTAATGTCTAGTCCTGAAATAGGTTTACACCTGTTTCACCCCAACGCCCGATGCACCGCATCGGGCGTTTGTATTTCAAAGACAGGTGCGGTCGCTCGCCGTTATAGATCGATACCGACTCACTCACCATCTTCTTCGCCTGCGTCAAATCCTGCGGTCGCTGGAGCATAAGCTCTGTCTTTAATATCCCGTTGACCCGCTCTGCCAAGGCGTTTTGGTAGCAGTCATAGCCGTCCGTCATCGAACACCGGATGCCGTGTTTCGCGTGCAGTTCCTGGTACATTCCCGAGCAATACTGGCTGCCTCTATCCGAGTGATGGACCAGCGACTGCTGCGTTCGACGGTGTTTCACCGCCCGGCGCAACGCATGCGCTACCGACTCGGCGTGCAGGCTTTCATGGACGTGATAGCCCACGATCTTTCGCGAAAAGCATCCGTCACAAGGCTCAGATAGGCCACGCCTTCCTGAGTGGGCAAATAGGTGATGTCAGCCACCCAGACTTGTTCCGGGCCGCTTGCAACAACCTGATCAGGACCGGGCTTGAGCAGGTTCGGATGGCGCCGAAAGCGATGATGGCTGTCGGTCGTCTTGTGGTAAGCCCGCCTGCGGGCCACCAATAAACGCCTTTCACGCAGAATCGAAAACAGTCGATCTCGACCCACTTGCAGCTCAAGTTGAGGCTGGCACTGCAGCAAGTAATGCAGCTTTCGGGTGCCCAGACGTGGCTGCCGCTGGCGCTTTTGCTGAACGTAATCGGCAACTTTCTGATCCAGAACGAGACGAGCAGCATCGGCGCGATTACGTTTGTAGTAAGCCTGGCGGCTTATCCCCATGAACTGGCAAGCCCTGCTGATACTCAGGTTTTGGACTCGCTTTTGCGCGAGGACTTGCCGGGACGCTTTTTTATGACAGAGAGGCCGTAGTCATTTTTCAAGACATCCACGACAGCTTCGAAAAACTGCGCTTTCTGATTGGACAGAGCCAACTGCTCTTCAAGTTCTTTGATGCGTTGCTCTGGCGTCAATGGTCGGTTTTTGTCGGGCATAGACCCCATCCTCGGCGAGCCAATGTATGTGCCCGGGCTCCAATCCTGCCGACCGTGCTTGCGTAACCACGTCAGAACGGTCGTTTTGCCTTGAATCCCGTAGCGCTCCTGAGCCTCTTTATAACTCAGCTCGCCTTTTTCGACCTGGTCGACGACCGACAATTTAAAAGTCAGCGTGTAGTCTCGCTGACTACGCCTTTTTGCTGATTCCATTACGCCCTCCTGAAAATAGATCAGAAGGTGTAAACCTTATTCAGGACGGGACATAAATAAATCTGCCCCCTTTTTCCTTTTACATGCGGACCACATCGTTCCCATGAAGCAAATTACGGAAATGGATGGTTTTAACAAACTTTCCTTTGGTAATCAGCTGGAAGTATTAAATCATAAGCCGAATTTTTCGCCCTTGAGCGAAACTGCAAATACTTCAAGGGGGGCTAAGACATACGAACAATGGACGCGCTACAAAAAAGGAAATGTGGATGTTGATCCTGCCTTTAGACGTAGTATGATGGAGCGTGCGGCGAAGCTCGAAGTTGAACTGCAGGAAAAAATTTATAGCCTTTTGCCTTAGAAGGAGTCGAAAGTGATTACATTGGAATGCGTGGTAGAACAAGTTAAAACTTCTTTTGTCGGTCGTGATGTGTATTTTTCGCCGAATGAATTGCCCGTGAATGTAATTATTCCTGCGGAGTGGAAAGAGTTTGGTGCTGTTTTTTCTGAGAAACCTAAGTTTCCCACAGCATGGAATTCTTTTGCTGGTAAAATGCCTTGGGTGTTGTCCTTGCTAGATACATGCTTGGTCGGCACGTTTGTCTTGGGTGGCGAGAAAGTTGAATTGTTATATGTCTTCCATGATGCTAGTGGTCTTTATTACTATGTCGGCGGGTTGCCACTAAGTAGCTGTCCATTGAAGTCAGATAAGATCAATCTGATTGCGGGTAGGTTGTCGGATTTCTATTTGCATGTACACAATGGCTTCACTTTTTTTCCCGCGCAATCAATGGGGCCTCAAAAGATCGAAGACTTTTCATGTGTGGCAGATTTAATTGATGAAGAAGAAACGAGCTTCGCAGCAAACTGGGTCACAATTTTTTCTAATGGGGGCGGGGATTATTTAGCTGTCGATATAAATAATCATGCGGATGATAAAGGTGTTATCTGGTGGCATGAGCAACCCATGGAGCCGGAATTGGGTATAGATGTTTTTGAGGTGATGGATACGTGGATTTCTATATTTCTGGAAGATACACAATCACGAAGTGATGTATTGATAAAAGAATCTAAATTCAAAGCTTAAATTCGCCTGAAAAAATACTATGGCCTGCGACATCCAGATGAATTACCCCGACTACAGGGCCTGGCGCACCCCAAAAGAAACCTCATCGCCGAAGTCGACGCCCTCGGTCACACTGCCGAATACCTCAACG
>NZ_CATKPU010000038.1:0-8923 GCF_949767825.1 Pseudomonas sp. IT-P258
CCTTTCACCTCAACCGAGGCGCGCATTCTACAGCAGCCTCATTTGCTGTCAAGTGATTATTTTCAGAAGTTTTCCAAGTTTCCTTTTCAACTTCAACCACTTGCGCTTCAGATCTCTCGTCAGCGGGAGGCGAATTCTACAGCGTTACACGCTGCTGTCAACACCTCTTTTTCAACTTCCTTTTGGCTTCGATGAACTGAAGCAACCTGCTGTCGAAAACTGCATAACTCATTGTTTACCAAGGAGTTTTCCGTTTCGACTGCGCCGGAAGTGGGGCGAATTATAGACATCTATAATCTGCCGTCAAGCACTCATTCGGGTTTTCTATCAACAACCTGCAAATCGCCCCAAAGGACGCCTATATAGAAGGACCAGAACACCCCTCTATATAGAAGAGCTTCCTCACAGACAGCCACAGCCCAGGTCCTGGCCAAAAAACAAAAAAGCACCCAAGGTGCTTTTTTGTTATCGCTATCAGTTGGACAAGGCCGCCACCCTCGCCCGCGCCGTGTGCAGCTTTTTATAGCTGTCGATCAGGCGAAGGTGCCTGTCGAGCCCTTCCAGCTTCATGCTCGTCGGCGTCAGACCGTAGAAACGTACGCTGCCATCCACGGACCCTATCGCCGCGTCCATCCGCTCATTGCCGAACATCCGGCGGAAGTTGACCTCGTAGTCGCTCAGTTCCAGATCATCGTCCAGCTGCATTTCCAGCACGACGTTCACGGCCTGATAAAACAAGCCGCGCTCGACGGTGTTGTCGTTGTATTGCAAGAAGGCTTCCACCAGATCCTTGGCCTGGTCGAACTTCTGCAAGGCGAGATAAATCAGCAGCCTCAGCTCCAGGATCGTCAACTTGCCCCAAGGCGTGTTGTCGTCGAACTCGATGCCGATCAAGGTAGTGATGTCGGTGTAGTCATCCAGCTCGCTGCTTTCCAAACCCTGAGCCAGCGATCTCAGGCCGACCTTGCTCAGGCTGTGCAGGTTCAGGATGTCAGCGCGGAACTGCAGCGCCTTGTTGGTGTTATCCCAGATCAAATCCTCTACCGGATAAATTTCCGAGTAATTCGGCACCAGAATGCGGCAGGCCTTGGCACCAATGTGCTCATAGACCGCCATGTACACTTCTTTGCCCATCTCTTCGAGAATGCCGAACAGGGTCGCGGCCTCTTCAGCGTTGGAGTTTTCGCCGTGACCGGAGAAATCCCACTCAACGAATTCGAAATCCGGCTTGGCACTGAAGAAACGCCACGAGACCACACCGCTGGAATCGATGAAGTGCTCGACGAAGTTGTTCGGCTCAGTCACCGCCTGACCTTCGAAGGTCGGCTGAGGCAGATCGTTCAGGCCTTCGAAACTGCGGCCTTGCAGCAACTCCGTCAGGCTGCGCTCCAGTGCCACTTCCAGACTTGGGTGCGCGCCGAACGAGGCAAACACGCCACCGGTGCGCGGGTTCATCAAGGTCACACACATCACCGGGAACTCCCCGCCCAGCGACGCATCCTTGACCAGCACCGGGAAGCCCTGCTCTTCCAGGGCCTGGATACCGGCCAGGATGCCCGGGTATTTCGCCAGCACCTCCTGCGGCACGTCCGGCAGGGCCATTTCACCTTCGAGGATTTCGCGCTTGACCGCGCGCTCGAAGATCTCCGACAGGCACTGCACCTGGGCTTCGGCCAGCGTGTTGCCGGCGCTCATGCCATTGCTCAGGAACAGGTTTTCGATCAGGTTGGACGGGAAGTACACCACCTCATTGTCCGACTGGCGCACAAACGGCAGTGAACAAATGCCACGCTGGGTGTTGCCGGAGTTGGTGTCGTACAGATGCGAGCCACGCAACTCGCCATCCCGGTCGTAGACCTTCAGGCAGTACTCGTCGAGGATTTCAGTCGGCAGTTCGTCCTTCGGGCCCGGCTTGAACCAGCGCTCGTCCGGGTAATGCACAAACGCCGCGTTGGCGATGTCCTCGCCCCAGAACTGATCGTTGTAGAAGAAGTTGCAGTTGAGGCGCTCGATAAACTCGCCCAGTGCCGATGCCAGCGCACCTTCCTTGGTTGCACCCTTGCCGTTGGTAAAACACATCGGCGAGTGCGCATCGCGGATGTGCAGCGACCACACATTGGGAACGATATTGCGCCACGAAGCGATTTCAATCTTCATGCCCAGGTCGGCCAGGAGGCCCGACATGTTGGCGATGGTTTGCTCCAGCGGCAGGTCCTTGCCCACAATGTAGGTGCCCGCTTCAGAAGTCGAGTGCGGCATCAGCAACGCCTGGGCATCGGCGTCGAGGTTTTCGACCTCTTCAATCACAAACTCAGGGCCGGTTTGCACCACCTTCTTTACCGTACAACGGTCGATGGAGCGCAAGATCCCCTGGCGGTCCTTGGCGGAGATGTCCGCCGGCAATTCAACCTGAATCTTGAAAATCTGGTTGTAGCGGTTTTCCGGGTCAACAATGTTGTTCTGCGACAGGCGGATATTTTCGGTGGGGATATTGCGAGTCTCGCAGTACAACTTCACGAAGTACGCCGCACACAACGCCGACGAAGCCAGGAAGTAATCGAACGGCCCCGGTGCCGAACCATCGCCCTTGTAGCGAATGGGCTGATCGGCGATCACCGTGAAGTCGTCGAACTTGGCTTCAAGTCGAAGGTTGTCGAGAAAGTTGACCTTGATTTCCATGTGCGATTACCAGAATAACGAGCTAAACGATTTGGCCGCCATTATCCGGTTTTTCGGCACTGACCGTTAACTTTCCACTATTTATCGATCAACGCCACACCGCGCTCCTCAAGCAAACGCACAAACATCGTCAGGCTCCGCGACACCGTCCCCCTGCGCCACACCAGCCAGGTGCGCAGATAGCGGAACGACTCCGACAGCGGCCAGACGCTGACCGTCGTGCATCCAGGCATGCTTTCGAGCATGCTGCGGGGCATCAGCGCCAGGCCGGCACCGGCGCTGACGCAGGCCAGCATGCCGTGATAGGACTCCATTTCGAAAATCTTGCCGGGCACCGCCGCACCATCGGCGAACCAGCTTTCGAAATGATGACGATAGGAACAGTTGGAGCGGAAGGCATAGATATTTTCGCCATTCACGTCCTTGGCCCGATGAATCGGCTCATGGTTGAGCGGTGCGATCAGGACCATTTCTTCCTCGAATGCAGGCACGCCCTCCAGCGCCGGATGCAACACCGGACCATCGACAAATGCAGCGGCCAGCCGCCCCGACAGCACCCCATCGATCATGGTCCCGGAGGGGCCGGTGGACAGGTCCAGTTCGACCTTGGCGTGCTTCTGGTTATAGGCGGCCAACAGCTCTGGAATACGTACCGCGGCAGTACTTTCCAGCGAACCCAGGGCGAAGGCTCCCTGGGGTTCTTCACCCGCCACGGTGGCGCGCGCCTCCTGAACCAGGTCGAGAATACGTCGAGCGTAATCCAGAAAGCTCCAGCCGGCCGGCGACAGGCGCAAGCGACTCTTCTCGCGAATAAACAGGTCCACACCCAGGTCCAGCTCAAGCTGCTTGATTCGGGTCGTGAGATTCGATGGCACCCGGTGGATATGCTGGGCGGCCACGCTGATGCTGCCGTGCTCGGCGACAGCCTTGAAAATTTCGAGCTGAACCAGATCCAAGTCATTCTCCAAACGTGAACGTTACGCTCAGTATTATTCAGTTTCCAGAAAACATATAGCCCCATACCCTGAGCCCATTCCTACCTCGCAGGACGGTGCCATGACCAACGTATCCAGCCTTACCCATGCCATTTCAATCAACCCGACCACGGGCGAGCAGATCGGCCATTACCCTTTCGAATCCGATTCGGCACTGCAGGCCACGCTGACGCGGGCCGCTACCGGGTTTCGTGCCTGGCGCGGCAAACCGGTTGAACAGCGCGCGCAGCTGTTGATCAACCTCGGCCAGGCCTTGCGCAACAATGCAGAGGCCATGGCGAATATGATCACCCAGGAAATGGGTAAGCCGATTGCCCAGGCCCGCGGTGAAATTGAAAAATGTGCGCAGCTGTGCGACTGGTACGCCGAACACGGCCCCGCCATGCTGAGCCCGGAACCGACCCTGGTTGAAGGCGGTAAGGCACGCATTGAATATCGCCCCCTCGGCCCGATTCTCGCCGTGATGCCGTGGAACTTCCCCATCTGGCAAGTCCTGCGCGGCGCGGTCCCCACCCTGCTCGCCGGCAACACCTACGTGCTCAAGCACGCGCCAAACGTCATGGGTAGCGCCTACCTGCTGCTGGAGGCCTTCAGGCAAGCGGATTTTCCCGAAGGTGTTTTCGAGGTCATCAACGTCACCCCGGAAGGTGTATCCAAGGCGATCGCCGACCCACGCATCGCGGCCGTCACCCTCACCGGTAGCGTACGTGCGGGTATGGCCATCGGTGCTCAGGCGGGAGCAGCACTGAAGAAATGCGTATTGGAACTGGGTGGCTCCGACCCATTTATCGTGCTCGACGACGCCGACCTCGATGAGGCGGTGAAAGCCGCCGTGATCGGGCGTTATCAAAACACCGGGCAAGTCTGCGCAGCCGCCAAACGCCTGATTGTCGAGCAAGGCGTTGCCCGGGAATTTACCCGCAAGTTCGTCGAAGCCACCCGACAACTGGTTGTCGGTGACCCACTGGCCAGCACCACCTATATCGGCCCGATGGCTCGCTTCGACCTGCGCGACGAACTGGATCAACAGGTGCGCGACACACTGGAAGAAGGCGCGACGCTGCTGTTGGGTGGAAACAAGGCTGAAGGCCCCGGCAACTACTATGCGCCCACCGTACTCGGCGACGTGACCGATCAAATGACATCATTCAAACAGGAGTTGTTTGGTCCTGTGGCCTCAATCATCACGGCCCGAGACGCCGCCCATGCGCTGGAGCTGGCCAATGACAGCGAGTTCGGCCTCACCGCCACCCTCTACACGCGCAATGCCGAACTTGCCCGACAGATGGCAGGCGAACTTGAAACCGGCGGCGTATTCATCAACGGCTATAGCGCCAGCGATCCGCGTGTCAGTTTTGGTGGCGTGAAGAAGAGCGGCTTTGGCCGGGAGCTCTCGCACTTCGGGGTGCGCGAATTCTGTAATGCACAGACGGTCTGGCTGGATCGGCGTTAAGGGGGCGTTGCGTTCCGAACCCGGCCCGGTGGCCGGGTTTCTGTTTTCATTATTGAATGGGAAGGTCAGCTCGCAGTTCCTGCATGGTGAGCAATCCCTGTTCAAGCCGTTACGTCCATCGATTGAGATGTTGGTGACATATGGGCCTGCTAAACCAGGAATCCAAAGGCCCGGCGCTTGCGCCGTCACCTTGGGATGAGCTGCAGATTCCACCATAAACGCACCTACACTGAGATGCACAGCGATTGAGAGAACATGGAGCTCCCCCCATGCGAACTAGCGCCCTTGTGATACTCCTTTTCAGCTATGCCGTGCTGATGGTGATTTTTTTCAAGCTGAATGCTCGAAACAATCGGCGCCGCAGAGAAGGTCTCTACGAAGCCTTTGAAACTACGATGCGAGAGCATGGGCTCAAGTCTTTCGAGATCCTCAAGGAAAGTATTTATATCGGTAACAACTTTCGGCCATCAGAGCTGTACCGGGTATTGCTGGACGACTCAGGGCACTACTTTCTTTACTTGCATGCCAGCAATACGCAGCCAGTTTTCATGCCGCTGACCGAAGAGCGAGCGTTACAGGCTGCACAGGGTGATATTGGAATTCAGGCATAGATCATCGCAACCGCTGCCAGGATGTAGCGGATGCGGACCTGTGCCAGGAACTCATGCAGCCTGGCGATAAGCGGCGAGTAGTCACCGGCACCACTGCTTCTCACAAGGTATCCCGTCGTAGTCGCCATCCATTTCCATTCCTGGGCAATTTTGCAGAAAGTTTGTGGCCTCTGCGCATGAAGTCATCTGCGAGCAATATTTGCGCCCATCGCATTTGACTGGAGCCGAAACAGGCTTTGGTGCAATCAAGACCGCAGAGATTCTTTGGGGGCTCGATGGCCGAGCCTCAAACCAGGACTGTAATTCAGGGAAAAACTTCCAAGCCAACAGACCAACAACAAGCAAAACCAAAATCAGTTTCATCTTGATCCATCCATGATGAGAGACCGTTTGTGTTCTCACGTTGCCTGCTTCCAGCTTAACCCACTATTCCATATACAACCTGCCGGCGAATTTCTTGGCGACTTTCAGCTCAGTGGCAATACTCCACCTTTTACTTCTCCCCATTCAGCAAAACGCATTGGGCCGGTGACCACACCGACCCAATGCCATACGACCTGATCCATTTATCGCGAATCGACTAACCCAACGTGTTAAGGCACACAACCTTGGGTTGGGTCATTTCCTCGTAGGCAAAACGCACCCCTTCCCGGCCCAGGCTACCGTACTTGGAACCGCCAAACGGCATCGCATCGAAGCGATAGTCGGAAGAGTCGTTGATCATCACTCCTCCGGCCTCGATCCTCCGTGCGGCGCTCATCGCGGTTGCCAGATCATTGGTGAAGATCCCGGCATGCAGGCTGTATTCGGGCTCATTGGCCAACGCGATGGCTTCATCGAAACTCTCGAAGCATTGCAGTACCACCACCGGTGCGAAGACTTCATTGCGCCAGAGTCGACTGGAATGATCGACGTTTTCCAACACGGTGGCGGCATAGCACGATCCTTCACGCCGATGGCCGCAGAGCAACGTGGCGCCCTCTTGCAGGGCCTCGTTTACCACTTGCTCGGCATTCTGCGCGGCTTGCGCGGTAATCATGGGGCCGATATCGGTAACGGCCAGTAATGGATCGCCGACCACAAGCGCGCGGGCCTGACTGACAAAACGCTCTCGGAACGCTTCATAAATCGACGCCTGAATCAGCAAGCGCTGGGTACCTACGCAGTTCTGCCCCGCTGCCCAAAAGGCTCCGGACACGCAACTCTCGACAGCGGCCTCAAGGTCGCAGTCGCCCATGACGATTACCGGCGCATTGCCGCCCAGGTCCATGGCCAGTTTCTTCAACCCGGCCGTGCGGGCAATCTGTTCTGCGGTGACGAAACCGCCGGTGAAGGAAATCATCCGCACCTCACGGGCGGCGACCAACGCCTTGCCCAGTTCCGCACCGCCGGTGGCGACGGTAACCACTGATTCAGGCAAGCCTGCCGCGACCAGATAAGACACCAGTTTAATGGCCGACAATGGCGCGAGCTCGGAGGGTTTGAGAATCACCGCATTACCGCCCGCAATGGCCGGACCGAGTTTGTGCGCCACCAGGTTCAACGGATCGTTGTACGGCGTGATCGCCACGATCAGGCCCAAGGGCTCGCGAGAAAACCAGCCCTGACGCGATTCGGAGCCTTCATAAGCATCGAAGGGAACCACCTCCCCGGCATTGCGCCTGGCCTCCTCGGCTGACAGCTTGAGGGTATTGACGCAACGTTTGACCTCTTTTTGCGCCTGTTTGAGGGTCTTCCCGGCCTCGTCGACGATCAGCCTGGCAAACACACCGGCATCCTGTTCGATGTTGATTGCGGCTTGCTCAAGAATGCGCGCCCGACGATGACGCGCTAACGCGGCGCACGCTCGTGCACCACTGCGTCCCGTCTCCAACAACTGCGGAACTTGCGACGCACAGACATTCGTCACGCTACCTATGAGGGAACCGTCATAGGCGTTAAAGACTTCAATGGGCGGCTCCACGATATCCAGAACCAGGCGCGATAATTTCACAGGCTTACTCCTGGTTGCGTGCAATGGATTGATGGATGCTGATGATGTCCGAGAGCAGCGCAAATGCTGTTTCCGTACGCCCGGCTCCCGGTCCCGAAACCGTCACCGCACCGAGCAGTTGCGAGGTAAACGACACCGCGTTGGTCGCGCCGCCAACACTGGCCAGTGGATGGTCGTTGTTCAACAGCCGCGGCTCGACACTGGCACTGATCGAGCCATCGGCATGGCGCATCGCCGACCCGATCAGCTTCCAGCGAGCGCCGTCCTGCCGGGCTTTTTCGATGTCGCCAAGGCTGAGGGACGAAATGCCGCTGCACGTGACGTCACTGACCGTCAGCTTCGCATCCAGCAGTTCATTCGCCAGGATCACCACCTTGAGGCGTACGTCATGACCCTCGACATCCGCCGTCGGGTCGGCTTCGGCGTAACCCAGTTCCTGAGCCTTGCTGACGGCCTCGGCAAACCCCAGGCCGCCTTCCATGCTGGTGAGCACGAAGTTGGACGTGCCGTTGAGAATTCCTTCAAAACCGACAATGGAGCTGCCGGCCAGCGCCTGCCTGGCCAGGCGGATAACCGGCGTGCCGCTCATGACCGAGCCTTCGTATTCAAAGGCGACATGCTTGCGTCGAGCCAGTGCCTTGAGCTCGGCGCCGTGCAAGGCGATCGGGCCCTTGTTGGTGGTGACGACATGCTGGCCGCCTTCCAGCGCCCAACGGCAGAACGAAGTTGCCGGTTCACCGTCTACCGGGTTGGTAAACGTGGCTTCAACAATAATGTCCGCGCCGCAATCCTTGATCACCGCTTCATTGAGGGCTGTGACGTCGCCACCCGGCAGTTGCGCCAATGCGCCTTTGACTGCCGGCAATTGGGCGAGCACATTGGCGTCCAGCCCTTCGCGGCCAATCACCGAACCGAGAAACAAGTCAGTCACGCCGACGATTTTCAGGGTGAAACCCAGTTCTGTTTTCCACTGTTCGTTACGATCGGCAATCAGCTGAGCCAATGCCCGGTTAACACCGCCAAAGCCAACCAGCGCCAATTTGTATTCAGTCATTTTGTTATGCCCTTGATCCGGGTGATGGGTTGTTGGGCACTAGGTTAGGGCTGGGCCCAGGGCAGTGAAATAGGTCAATTTGCTCTATTTTGTGGGCGTTTTGACCACCGTCATGACAATGCTTCAGCCATAAAATAA
>NZ_CATKPU010000039.1:0-8851 GCF_949767825.1 Pseudomonas sp. IT-P258
AAATGGGGACGGCCGATCAGCGCAATTGCGCCAGATCAGAACGATCAATCATCCGAACACTGGCAAAAGTCGATTCGTTTCGTGCCTGGTCTAGCGCTGTCAGCGGTCTGGTCGATGACTGCTGCGTAGTCGCAAGCGTTGCAGGTTTGCGACTCAATTCAGAGTTGGAACGTTCGTCGCTTGGTGGAACACCAAAGTACTCGCGATAGCATTTGGAAAAGTGTGGTGTGGACACGAAACCGCATACATACGCCAACTCGATGAGCGACAATGATGTTTGCTTAAGCAGTTGTCGCGCCCGAACAAGACGTAATCTCAGGTAGTAGCGTGACGGCGTACAGTGGAGGTATTTCTGAAATAGCCGCTCTAGCTGTCGACGTGACAGATCAACGTATTCTGCAAGGTTATCGAGGTCGAGCGGTTCCTCGATATTGGCTTCCATCAACGCGACGATCTCCTGCAGCTTGGGTTGATGAGTTCCCAGTACATGCCTAAGCGGAACGCGCTGATGGTCTTGTTCATTGCGGATGCGCTCGTAGACAAACATATCCGAAATGGCCGCCGACAATTCACGGCCATGATCGCGGCCGATCAGATGCAACATCATGTCCATTGGCGCTGTTCCGCCGGAGCTTGTGAATCGGTTCCGGTCGAGGGTAAAGAGGCTCGCGCTGATGCTGACTCGCGGGAAAGCTTCCTGCATGGCAGCCAAACATTCCCAATGCACGCTGCACTCGTAGCCGTCGAGCAGCCCGGCTTTTGCGAGCGCCCAGCTGCCGGTGCACACACCTCCCAACCGTCTGGATTGACGCGCCAAGGCTTGCAGCCAGGTAATGTGCACGCGGGTAATCACGCTCTGGATTCCAACACCACCGCACACGATTACAGTGTCCGCCACTAATGGATTGCTCCATGAAGCATCCGGAGTGATCGGCACGCCGTCACTGGCCCAGACAGGCTCTCCACCGGGGCTGAACGTATGCCAGCGGTATAGCTCTCGCCCCGACAACTGATTGGCCATGCGCAATGGCTCTACCGCGGACGCCAGGGAAATAAGTGTGAATTTATCCAACAGCAGAAAACCAACGGATTGAGTCGTACCGTCGGACACGGTGGAGTTCGATGACATCGTGGTCATGTCCTCACAAGGAGCGATTACGGCCTGAGACACAGGAGCTTGTAATACTCCCCAGCCTCGGCGCAGGGAGTATCGGGTTCGGCGCAAACACCTCCTGGGGTTTTATCCCACAGACGTCACCCTCGCAGCCTGCGCAGGGTGACGCGACGTCACAAGGCCAATAAAGGAAATCGCCAGCGCCAGTCCAATGGTTGTGCTCACTTCGGTACGGTGCTCCGGGGTGATCATCATGACCGCCAGCGCTGCGCAAATGAACACGATCACCAGCCACGTCAGCCACGGGAACAGCCACATGCGAAAGGTCAGCTCGACGTTCTGCCGATGCAGCATCCCACGCATGCGCAACTGCGACACCGCGATGGCCAGGTACACCAGCAAGGCAATCGCGCCGGAGCTGGCCAGCAGGAAGTCAAACAGCCCGGCGGGCATGAAGTAGCTCCACACAGTGATCGCCGCGCCCAGCACGGTGCTGGCGATGACCGCTGCCCGCGGCACGCCTTCGGATGAGGTCGCCTTCAGCGCCTTCGGCGCATCGCCACGACGGCCCAGCGAGTAAAGCATGCGCGAGGCAATGTAGATCGAGGAGTTCATGCAGCTGGCCACGGCAATCAGTACTACGATGTCCACCATGAACTTGGCATGAGGAATGTTCATGATTTCCAGGGCCCGCTGGTAGGAGCCTACCTGGGCGAGCAGCGGATCGTTCCAGGGCACCACGGAGATGACCACGAAAATCGACAACAGGTAAAACACGCCGATGCGCCAAATCACCGAACGCGTGGCCTTGGCAATGTTCTGCGACGGGTTGTCGGATTCGGCGGCGGCGATGGTGACGGCTTCAGTACCAATGAAGCTGAACATGATGGTGATGAAAGCGCCGACTACCGCCGACAGGCCATTGGGGGCAAATCCGCCATGCTCGGCCATCAGCCCGCTCAAACCGCTGACTTCCCGATCGGGCACCCAGCCCATCAACACGGCAAAACCCACGGCGATGAAACCTATGATCGCCACGACCTTGGCCATGGCGAACCAGAACTCGAATTCGCCGTACTTGGAGACACTGAACAGATTGGTGATCACCAACGCAATGATCGACACCAGGGCGAACAGCCAGGCATCGATCTGGGGAAACCACTGGTTCAACACATGGCCGGCGGCCAGTGCTTCGATAGGGATAACCAGCACCCAGAACCACCAGTACAGCCAACCGATGGTGAAGCCTGCCCAACGACCTATTGCCTGGTCGGCATAGGTGGAGAACGAGCCGGTGTCCGGGTTGGCCACCGCCATTTCACCTAGCATGCGCATGACCAAAACGACGAGCAGGCCGGAAAATAGATAGGCCAGCAGGACGGCTGGGCCGGCAGCTGCAATGGCATGTCCTGAGCCAACGAACAAACCGGCGCCGATGATACCGGCGATTGACAGCATGGTGACGTGACGAGGCTTGAAGCCCTGCGCCAATTGGCCATTCGAATCCTTGGAGCTCGGGCTGATCATTTTTTTACTCTTTGGCGATCGACATTCAAGCGTTCTGAGTGAGGGGGAGGCGATCATGGGGGCTTGCTGTTGCCCCTCCTGAAAGCGACAGTCCTCAACGCTACTGTTCTATAAGCTCTGTCACTGCGATGTGACCAGCGCAGTGAAAAGTTGCGCCACCTTACCCGGCTTGTCCGACAATCCAGATACCTGATCGCGCCACCTCCGTGCCTGATATCGACACGGGAAACTTTGCACTCGCAGTAGAGGCCGGAGGTTTGGCAGCCGCGCGCGATCAAGGAAAAACTCACGTTATCGGAGTATTGAATGCCGATGTCGCTCCTGAAAGAGATCGTTTCGTTGCCGCAACTGACCTGAATCTGCGCCATCACAGCCATTAAAAAAAGCGGCCCTTTGGCACCGATAACATCGTTTCTCGGCGGCGCTGCTTTTCAATATATTGGCCGCCAGATCCGGTGAGTGACTCAACATTCGCCCCCCTCAGTGCGAGTAGTCTTTATGAATAAAAAACCAGGCAACGCAGGGTTTGTTAATGCGGGTGCGGGAACCCGTGCCGTGTGGGGTGGGGAGCAAGTCAGGCATCCCTACAACGCCACCCAAACCCCCATCGTAGTCAGTGCTGCATATGGTTACGACGACATAGATGTCTGGTACGACGTAGCGTTGGGCAAGGCCCCCGGCTTTATTTACAGCCGTATGAGCAACCCGACAGTCGAGACCCTTGAGGCAAAGATTCGCGAGTTGGAGCTGGCCGAATCCGCCGTGGCTTTCAGCAGCGGGATGGCGGCGATCAGCAGTGTGCTCTACACCTTCCTGGCCCATGGCGATCGGGTGGTGTCGACCAAGGACAGCTATGGCGGCACCAACAAGATTTTCGAAGAGTTCCTGCCGCGCACCGGTGTGAACGTGACGTTGTGCGAGACATTCGATCACGAAGAAATTGAACGCGAAATCGCCAAGGGTTGCCAATTGGTGTACCTGGAAACGCCAACCAACCCGACGCTGAAAGTACTCGATATCGAGCGTCTGGTGGCTGCGGCCAAGCGCGTCGGAGCCATTGTGGTGGCGGATAACACCTTCGCCACGCCATTGAATCAGAACCCCCTGGCGCTGGGTGTGGACGTGGTCATTCACAGTGCCACCAAGTTTCTCAGCGGCCACGGCGACGTGCTTGGCGGCCTGGTGTGCGGTAGCGAATCGCTGATGGCCAAGGTGCGTCATTACCGGGAAATCAATGGAGCGACGCTCGACCCGTTCTCCGCCTACCTGATCATTCGCGGCATGAAAACGTTGGTGCTGCGCATGCGTCAGCAGCAACGCAGTGCCCGCGCACTGGCCGAGTACCTCTGCGTCGAACCCTTGGTGGAGTCGGTCAATTATCCGGGTTTGCCCGGCCATCCGAATCATGCGGTGGCGTGCGCGCAAATGTCCGGCTTCGGTGCAATCGTCAGTTTTGTCGTGGTGGGCGGCATGGACACGGTCAAGGTGCTCTTGCCACGACTGCGATTCGCCCACTGCGCGGGCAATCTCGGTGCGGTGGAAACCATCTACGGTCCGGCGCGAACCACCAGCCATGTCGAGAACACGCTGGAGGAACGACTGGCCCTGGGCATTTCCGAAGGGCTGGTGCGGGTCTCTGTCGGCATCGAGGACACCGATGATCTGCTCGACGACCTGAAACAGGCATTTGCATTTGTCAGGGGGGCGGGCAACGAACCCGCACAAGAAAGTACCCAGATTTCAATCAATGAAAATTGCACCGAAGTTGCAGGCTGAAGCGTTAGCGCTAAACCTCACTACAAGGATGTGAGTGGGGCGTTCATGAAGTGGAATAATAATAAAACTTAGTGGCGACCTGTTTTTACTCTGCCCAGTCAGTCATTGCAGACGTTAATTCGTGCCCTAATAACTTTCATGAGAACAACCATGTCCATAAAAGAAGAACAACTTCATTCGCGTTCCGGTTTTAAACAGGAAATGCAAACACGGCATATTGTCATGTTGGCGTTAGGCGGGGTCATCGGTACCGGGCTGTTTCTCACGTCCGGGTATACGGTTAACCAGGCCGGTCCCTTGGGCGCGGTGATCGCTTACATCATCGGCGCGCTCATGGTTTACATGGTGATGATGTGCCTGGGCGAACTGGCGGTGCAGATGCCGGAAACCGGTTCATTCAGCACTTACGCCACCCGTTTTCTCGGGCCTGGTACCGGCTATACCGTGGCTTGGTTGTATTGGCTGACCTGGACGGTGGCCATCGGTTCTGAATTTACCGCCGCCGGCATCTTGATGGTGCGCTGGTTCCCGGATACACCGGTGTGGATCTGGAGTGCGCTGTTTGCGGGCCTGGTGTTTCTGACCAATGTGATTTCGGTGCGCCTGTTCGCTGAAACCGAGTTCTGGTTGTCACTGGTTAAGGTGGTGACTGTAATAGTGTTTCTGATGATCGGCGGTGGCGCGATTCTCGGTCTGCTGCACATCGAACAGGGCCACAGTATCGGGTTGAGCAACTTCACTCGCGAAGGACTTTTTCCTACGGGAGTCATGCCGATAGCCATGACGTTATTGGCGGTGTCTTTTGCGTTCTCCGGCACAGAGCTGATCGGTATTGCCGCGGGGGAAACCAAGGACCCGCAGCGCAATGTGCCGCGTGCCATTCGCACGACGGTGCTGCGCCTGGCGATCTTTTTCGTGGGGACCATTTTCGTCCTGGCGACGCTATTGCCCCGAGAACAGGCCGGCCTGGTAGAGAGTCCATTCGTGACTGTGTTCACCTACATCGGGATTCCCTATTCGGCAGACATCATGAACTTCGTGATCATCAGTGCCTTGCTGTCGGCCGCCAACTCCGGTTTGTATGCCGCGTCACGGATGATCTGGACGCTGAGTGACCAGGGTCATCTGCCCAAGCGTTTCTCGGCACTGACGCGTATGGGCACGCCGCTCAACGCCATTATCATCAGCATGGCGGGTGGGGCAGCCTCGTTGCTCAGCAGTGTGTTCGCCGCCGATACCATCTATCTGGCGCTGGTATCGATCTCCGGATTGGCGGTCGTAGTGGTATGGATGAGCATCGCTGCGAGCCAGATTGCTTTCCGTCGTCACTATGTGGCCAACGGCGGTGACATCCGCGACTTGAAATTCCGTGTCCGGGGTTATCCATGGGTGCCGTTGGGAGCGCTGGTCTGCTGCAGTCTGGCGTGTGTCGGGATTGCGTTCGATCCGGAGCAGCGAGTGGCGTTGTACTTCGGTTTGCCCTTCATCGCCTGGTGCTATTTCGTGTATTACATTACCCGCAAAAGCCGCGAGCGACGCTTGTCGGTTGCCCCCTTGGCACAACCGTCCGACGCGTTCTAGTCAGCGTCGACGGGATGGGCAAGCGTGCTCGGTGGAGGGGGCGTCCCAGAGGTTCAAGCCATGAAGCAAAAGACGCTACCCCCATTGAACTGGCTGCGGGCATTCGAGGTGTCTGCCCGCTGTTTGAACTTCACCCATGCCGCCGAAGAACTGTTTTTGACCCAGGGCGCAGTCAGTCAGCAGATCCGCCAACTGGAAAGCCATCTTGGGGTGGCACTGTTCAAGCGCTTGCCCCGTGGCTTGGGACTGACCGAGGAAGGCCAGGCGTATCTGCCGGTGGTGCAGGATGCGATCACGCGACTGGCAGTGGGGACCAACGAAATTTTTGGCCAGCACAAACGTCGGCCGATCAAGGTACGTGGCAGCCTGGCGTTCTTCGTGCATTGGCTGGCACCCAAGCTGGCGGGGTTTAGCCAGGCGCATCCGCATGTCGATATCCGCTACATCAGCAATATCTGGGTCAAGGAACTGGACGGTGAGGATGACATGGAGATTCGCTGGGGCCACGGTCAATGGCCCGGCCTGGTGTCGCAGCGCCTGACCTGGGACACGTTGTTCCCGGTCTGCTCGCCGGACCTGATGGCGAAGTCGCCGCTGACGGTCCCTTCGGACGTATCGCACCATCCGCTGTTGCATGTTCTGGGTTACGAAGAGGGTTGGGGTTACTGGTTGAACATGGTCGGTGCAGACACCGTCGACTCTTCGACCGGCATGCAGTTCGACACATTGATCTCGACTTTGCGCATGGCCGAGTTAGGTCAGGGGATTGCCCTGGCCCGGTCCTCGATGGTGGAGGAGATGCTTCAGGATGGACGGCTGGTCGAACCCTTTACCCAGCGTATCGAAGCCAGCGAGTCTTTTTACCTTGTGCGCGGTTCCGGGGCCGAGCAGCACCCGGACGCGGTGATGTTTTCCACCTGGCTGGTCGAGCAGGCACATCGTTTCAAATGAATGGCCGGAGCCAACCATGCGTTATGTGAGCACCCGAAATTCGGCCGTGCAGGTCGACTTCGAACAGGTCGTATTGTCTGGCATTGCCGAGGACGGTGGGCTGTTCGTACCGCTCGAACTGCCGCTGTTTGAAGCGCAGGACATCGCCAACTGGTCGACCTTGCCCTATGACGAACTGGCCTACAGGGTGATCAGTCCGTTTGTGGGAGAGGCGATCCCCGAGACAGACCTCAAGCGCATGCTCAAAGAGGCCGGTAGTCAATTCAGCCATCGTTCCCTGGCGCCATTGCATCAGGTCGATCGTAACGAATGGGTGCTGGAGCTGTTCCACGGCCCGACTCGCTCCTCGAAGGATTTTGCCGCTCAATTGCAGGCACGACTGGTGCCGTATTTTCTGCGCAAGCGCGGGCGTCGCGGGGTGGTGATCGGTGCCACCAACGGCGATACCGGGCTGGCGGCCATCGAGGCGTTCAAGCACTGCGAGGACACCCCCGTGGTGGTGTTTTACCCGGAGGCGGGCGTACCCCGGGACCAACTCCAGCATCTGCAAGCAGCGGCGCACCCAGGGGTCTATCAGTTCGCGGTCAACGGCAGCTTCGACGAGTGCCAGAACATCGTCACCCGGCTGTTCCGACAATGGCCGTATGCGCAGCACGAGGTGATCAGTTTCAACTCCAGTAACTGGGTCAGTGTGTTGGCGCAACTGGTGTTTTACTTCCACGCCGTGTTGCAACTGGGAGGCGGCCAGCGACCGATTGGTTTCAGCGTACCAGCGGCGAGTTTTGCCGAGGTGTATGCAGGCTACATCGCACAAAAAATGGGCCTGCCGATTACCCAGATGATTGTTGCGACCAACCAGAATGACGCGTTGCACCAGTTGTTTCAGAAGAACCACTACAGCAGGTCACGAGCCAACAAGACGCTTTCGCCTGCCATGGACCTGTCGATCTTTTCCAATCTGGAACGGTTCCTTTGGGAGCTCTACGGGCATGACGACCAGGCGGTGTGTGCCCTGATGGAGGGGTTCGAATCCAGCGGCGAGATGGTCATCGCCAACGAGTTCTGGTTGCAGGCGCGGATGATCATCGACTCTTACGCAGTCAGTGATGAGCAGACGCTGACGGAAATCACCTCGCTGTATCGCGACACGGGATACGTCATCGACCCGCATACGGCCACCGGCGTGCTTGCCGCCCGGTTGTATCGGCGAAGCCTGGTGGCGCCAATGGTGACCCTGGGGGAAATCTCACCGGTCAAGTCGGCGGCACTGCTTGGCGAGTTGGGCATCAGTGTGGCGGGGCTGCATCCTGAGGTCGCGACGCAAGGACAGGCGCGGGTTTACCGGATTCAACCGGACGACCTCAACACCATCCATGAGCGGCTCGGTGCGCTGTGAAGGCGCGACAACAGGAGGCCAAGTGAAGCGAATTCTGGACCCTCTCGATGAACACATCATCGCGCAACTACAGCTCAATGCCAGGGCTGCACACGCCGAACTGGCGGCCAAGGTCAATCTGTCACGCAATGCGGTGCGCCAGCGCATAGAAAGACTTGAACGCGACGGGGTAATACAGGGGTATACGATACGCACGGGGGAGGGGCGACAAGCCACGTCGAACATCAATGCGGTGATTTTCGTTTACCGCTACGACCGGATGCGGGGGGCGGAAGTGTTGCAGGCGCTGCGGGCCATTCCGGAAGTCATCCAGTGCGATGTCATGAGCGGCGAGTTCGACCTGATGCTGCGGGTGGGCGCTGCGAGCCCACAGCGGGTGCACAAGGTCTGGACTGAAATTGCCGCGTTGCCCGGGGTGGAAAATACCGTGACCTCCTTTGTGCTGTCGTCTGTCGTATAGCCCATCTTTCGTACCGCTAAAAGCCAACCTGTGTTGGCTTTTTTTA
>NZ_CATKPU010000040.1:0-6193 GCF_949767825.1 Pseudomonas sp. IT-P258
CGCTCGAAAAAGGGCCGAGCCAGCCAAGGTCAATTGTGAAAAAAATCACACAAACCAGGTTCCACGCTTTTGGTATGGTGCAGCTCATTTTTAAGGGACTGAGTTTGCGCCCCGCCCACGGATCGGCATTCTTTTCAAAGAGTTGCTGCACAAGTGCCTGAACCGATACCCATCAAGGACCACGAGAAAGAGACACGGCTGGTCAACAAGAGACTCATGGCCTGCGCCTTGTTCGTTGCCGCCATTACCTGTGCTCTGGTGGTACGCCTGTATGTCCTGCAAGTAGTCGAGTTCGACTATCACTCGACCATCTCCGAAAACAATCGCGTACATGTCCTGCCGATTACACCGCCTCGCGGGTTGATCTACGATCGCAACGGCGTACTCCTCGCGGATAACCGTCCCAGCTACAACCTGACCATCACCCGCGAACGTGCTATCGATGTAAACGAAGAGCTGGACGAGGTAGTCAATCTGCTGCACTTGCCCGCTGAAGATCGCTCACAGTTCGACAAGGCGATGAAGCAGGCACGTCACCCCTTCGTACCCGTGACCTTGTTCTATGAGCTGAGCGAAGAACAGATTGCCGTACTCGCAGTGAACGAGTTCCGCCTGCCGGGCCTCGATGTCGAGCCGCAGTTCGTTCGGCACTATCCATTGGGCGAGCACTTCGCTCATTCGGTCGGCTACGTCGGACGTATCAACGAGAAAGAGTCAAAGGCGCTGGATACGGTCGAGTACCGAGGCACCCAATCCATCGGCAAGACCGGGATCGAAAAATTCTACGAGTCACAGTTGCACGGCCATGTCGGTTACGAGGAAGTCGAAACCAATGCCCAGGGCCGCGTGCTGCGAGTGCTCAAGCACACTGACCCGGTGCCCGGCGAAGACATTGTCCTGAGCCTTGACGTCAAGCTTCAGGAAGCCGCCGAGCACGCCTTGGGGGATCGCCGTGGTTCGGTGGTCGCGCTGGATCCGTCGACCGGTGAAGTGCTGGCCATGGTCAGCAACCCGAGTTTCGATCCAAACCTGTTCGTCACCGGTATCAGCTCCAAAGAGTACTCCGCGCTACGGGACTCCATCGACCGACCGCTGTTCAACCGTGTGTTGCGCGGTCTCTATGCGCCGGGTTCGACCATCAAGCCGGAAGTGGCAATCGCCGGCCTTGATGCCGGTGTCGTCACGCCACAGACTCGTGTGTTCGACCCCGGTTATTACCAACTGCCGGATTTTGATCACAAGTACCGCAACTGGAACCACAACGGTGACGGCTGGGTGGATATGGATGCGGCGATCATGCGCTCCAACGACACCTACTTCTATGACCTGGCACACAAGCTGGGTATCGATCGCCTGCACGACTACATGGCCATGTTCGGGCTGGGTGAGAAAGTCTCCCTGGACATGAATGAAGAATCCCCCGGCCTGATGCCATCCCAAGCCTGGAAGCGCGCCACCCGTCGTCAGGCCTGGTTCCCGGGAGAGACGGTGATTCTCGGTATCGGCCAGGGCTACATGCAGGTCACGCCGCTGCAGTTGGCCCAGGCTACGGCGCTGATTGCCAACAAAGGCGTATGGAATCGCCCGCACCTGGCCAAAACCGTGGACGGTGTCGCGCCGGTGGATGAGCATCCGATGCCGAACATTCTGCTCAAGGATCCTCGCGATTGGGAGCAGGTAAACCACGGAATGCAGATGGTGATGCACGACGCCCGCGGGATTGCCCGGGCGGCAGCGGCGGGCGCGCAGTACCGTATTGCCGGCAAGAGCGGTACCGCACAAATGGTAGCGATCAAGCAGGGCGAACGTTACAACCGGGAGAAAACCCGCGAGCGTAACCGCGACAATGCCTTGTTCGTCGGTTTCGCTCCGGCCGAGCACCCGAAGATCGTGATTTCGGTGATGATCGAAAACGGCGAAGCCGGCGGTCGCGTCGCCGGACCGGTCGTGCGAGAGATCATGGACGCCTGGCTACTCGATCAGGATGGCCACCTCAAGCCGCAGTATGCCGCGCCGAGCAAGGCATCGGGCGATCCTCACGTCTGAACCCCTTATGGTTTCACAGCACAGGCTCACGGATGCTGAGCATGTGCTGGAAGCTTTCGAGGAACACCGTTTCGGCCTGGCTCATCTTCTGTTCGCGATTCCACAACAGCTGGATATCGAAATCCACCACCCCTTCTTCCGGCGGCAAGCGCCAGAGCAGACCTTGCTCGACGTCCCGGCGCACCAGATGGGTGGGCAAGGCGCCGATGCCGTAACCTGCGCAGATCAGGCGGTAAATTTCTTCGAAACTGGTGGAAGAGGCGACGATCTTGCCGGTGAAGCCTTGCTGGTCGCGGAATAGCGTCAGGGGCGAAAGATTGCCGCCCAATTGATCGCTGGTGAAGCTGACAAAGTTTTCCGCGGCCAGTTGTTCCAGGGCCAGGTTCTCTTGTCCGAACAACCGATGACGCTGGCCACAAAAGTAAGCATAGGTCTCTCGAAACAGTACCCGTTGCTCCAGCCGCGGCTGCGGCAGGCGGCACAGGCCGACGCCGATGGTTGCGGTCTTTTGCAGCAGCGAACTGATGATGTTCGAACTGCCCATCACCTCGACTTCCAACTCGATTTTCGGATGGGTTTCATGGAAATCCGCAAGGAAGTCATCGTAATGCCGCGCCTGCACGCCGCTGACGGTGAGGATGCGGATCTTGCCCACCACGTCATCGTGGCGACTCTCCACCACTGTCCCCAGGCGTGAAATATCCCCGTAAATATCCGCCGCAATGCGCAGGACTTCTTCCCCGGTTTCCGTCAGGTCAAAGCGTCGTCCGCTACGGGCAATCAACACGCATTCCAGTTGTTCTTCCAGTCGTTTCAGCGCCTGGCTGACCGCCGACTGGGTGATGTGCAGTCGCGCGGCGGCGCGGCTCATGCTGCCTTCCTGGCCGATGACCAGATAGGTGCGCAGCAGGTTCCAGTCGAGGCGGTCATTGAGAAAGCGCCGGCCGACCCACGGGTTGGAAGTGGAGGGCATAAAACCTCGTGTAGTAGCAGTGCTAATAGTAAAGATAAGAATTTGAAAATTGACTAATCCTGACATGGAAGCGATAAAGCCCACAAGCGCCACAGAGCGCAACCGTCATCAGCCTTAACACCTGCCCAAAAACTATAAGTACACAGGGTCCTTGCATGCACACTACTCCCCAACCGCGCCGAGCCGCGGCCGCTGCCTTCATTGGCACGACCATCGAGTTCTACGACTTCTACATCTACGCCACCGCGGCGGCGCTGGTCCTCGGGCAAGTGTTCTTCCCCAGCAGCGACCCGGTCATGAGTACCCTCGCTGCATTCGGCAGTTTTGCTGTCGGCTTCATTGCCCGGCCCATGGCCGGGATGGTGTTTGGTCATCTGGGTGATCGTCTCGGGCGCAAGAAAATGCTGTTGGTGACCATGGCCCTGATGGGCATCGCCACCGCGGGTATTGGCCTGTTGCCGAGCTATGCCAGCGCCGGCATCTGGGCGCCCGTCGGCCTGATCGTGCTACGTGTCATTCAGGGCATTTCGGTCGGTGGCGAGTGGGGTGGGGCGGTGTTGATGGCCAGCGAACACGCTCCGGCCAAGCGCAAGACGTTCTACGCGTCGTTCGCCCAGCTCGGCAGTCCCGCCGGATTGTTGCTGGCGCTGATCGCTTTCCGTCTGGTGACGTCCCTTGAGCCTGAGGAGTTCCTCGCCTGGGGTTGGCGCCTGCCGTTCCTCGCCAGCGGCGTGTTGATGATGGTCGGCCTATTGATCCGCTCCGGCGTTCACGAGTCGCCGGAATTCGCCAGGGCCAGGGACAACAACGAGACCGCCAAATACCCGGTGATGGACGTGATCCGCACCTGCTGGCGGCAGATCCTGTTCGCCGCCGCGGCCGTGACCATTGGCTCGGCCGGGTTCTTCTTCACCAACACCTTCATGATTACCTACGTCACCCAATACCAGGGCATCGCCCGTTCGACGATTCTCGATTGCCTGTTTCTGGTAACCGTCATCCAGTTGCTCTCGCAACCGCTCTCGGCGTTGATCGCCGAGCGTATTGGCGAAGATCGCTTTCTCAAATGGGTCGCGCTGCTGTGCATGGTTACGCCATACCCGATGTTCCTGCTGGTAGGCACGCAGAACATTGTGTTCATGACTGCCGGCATTGCCCTCGCGGTGGTGATTCTCTCGGCGCTGTACGCGGTGATCGCCGGCTACATGACCCAGGCCTTCCCGGTGCACCTGCGCTACTCGGGCATTTCCATCGCCTACCAATTGGCTTGCGCCGTGGCCGGTGGCACCACGCCGCTGATCGGCACCCTGCTGGCCAGCAAGTTTTCCGGACAATGGTTGCCGCTGGCGGTGTTCTTCACCTTGCTCTCGGCCCTGTCCCTGATCGGTGTTTGCGGTCTGGCCCGCCTGCGCGCCAACCCGGTCGTCACCCACGCTGCCAAAGAGGTGTATTCGTGAGTAAACCTGCACACATCGACCCGGTTGAATGGCAAGCCCGTTGCGAACTGGCTGCGCTGTATCGACTGGTCGCGCACTTTCGCATGACCGACTTGATCGACACCCACATCACCCTGCGGATACCTGGGCCGGAGCACCACTTCCTGATCAACCGTTACGGGGTGATCTTCGACCGCATGCGCGCCTCTGATCTGGTGCGCATCGATCAGGACGGACGGGTGGTCGACCCGGAGTACGCCGGCCATCGGGTCAACGCCGCCGGCTTCGTCATTCACTCGGCGATCCACATGGCGCGCCCGGACCTGAACTGTGTGATCCACACCCACACGGCAGCGGGCATGGCGGTCGCGGCGCAGAAACAGGGCTTGCTGCCGATCAGTCAGCATGCGCTGAAGTTCTACGGCAAGCTGGCCTATCACACCTACGAGGGCATCGCGCTGTCGCTGGATGAGCGCGAGCGCTTGATCGCCGACCTCGGTCCGCACCGGGCAATGATCCTGCGCAACCACGGTTTGTTGGTGGGTGGTTCGGGCGTGGCCCAGGCCTTCCAGGAAATCCACTTCCTGGAGCGGGCCTGTCAGGCCCAGGTGCAGGCGCTGGCCGGTGGTTCCGCCTTGCATTACCCGTCGCCGCAAGTGTGCGCGCACACCGCCGAACAGTTTGACCGTGATGAGCAGGACAACATCATCGACCTGGCCTGGGAGGCCGCCCTGACGTTGATCGAATCCCAGCGCGAGTCTTATTTGTCATGAACGCCGTCATCAATACCGTGGTTCTGCTGTCCCGCGACACCTTGCTGCTCAAGCAATTGCAGACAGCGTTTGCCCGCAGTGCGCCGCAGCTCACCGCCGTGCTGGCCGATGATCCACGGGCCGCCGATGCGCAGATGGCGGCGTGCTGGTTTCCCTTGCCGGGCAGTCTCGGCGCATTGCCGAACCTGCAGGTGATCCACTCGGTGGCTGCCGGTATCGATCACCTCGATCACGATCCGTCATGCCCGGACCTGCCGATTTGCCGCGTGGTTGATCCGGGCCATCGCCAAGGCATGACCGAGTACGTGCGCTGGGCGGTGATCCACTATCACCGCGGTTTCGACCAGGTGTTGGCGCAACAGCGGGAGCAACGCTGGGAGCGGCCGCTGCAACGGGCGGCGGGGCAGTTCAAGGTCGGTGTGATGGGGCTCGGATCGCTGGGCAGCGCGATTGCTCTGGACCTGGTCGCAGCCGGTTACGACGTGCGCGGCTGGGCACGGCGCAGCAAGGATTTGCCGGGTGTGCGCACGTTCGCCGGGGCTGATGCGTTGCATCCGTTTCTCGATGGCGTCGAGTTGCTGATCAACCTGCTCCCGCTGACCAGCGAAACCCGCGGCATCCTTGGGCGAGCCACTTTCGAACAACTCGCCAACGGCGCGGCACTGGTCAACAGTGGGCGCGGCGGTCATTTGAACATCGACGATCTCGAACAGGCACTGGCGAGCGGGCAATTGCGTGGCGCCTTGCTGGATGTCTTCGAACAGGAACCGCTGCCGATCGATCACCGGCTCTGGACAATGCCCGGTGTCACCATCACCCCGCACATGGCCTCGGCGGCATCCCATGACTGTATTGCCGAGCAAGTAGCGGAGAACTTTCGTCGATTGAAGTCCGGCAAACCGTTACTGAACTGTGCCGACCGATTGTTGGGTTACTGAACCCAGCGTTATCCAACCAATAAAAAT
>NZ_CATKPU010000041.1:0-4022 GCF_949767825.1 Pseudomonas sp. IT-P258
CCGTTTCGACTGCGCCGGAAGTGGGGCGAATTATAGAGATCTGGAATCTGCCGTCAAGCACTGATTTAGGTTTTCTATCAATAAGCTGCAAGAAAGCAGCAAAACGCCCCAAAGGGAGCCTATATAGAGGAGCCGAAACACCCCTCTATATAGAAGAGACCTATCAGAGAACGCCCGAAGCCTTGAATGCCGACACCGCCCCGGCATCCAGGCCCAACACCCGCTGCAAAACTTCCAGCGTGTGCTCACCCAGCAGAGGAGGCGCAAAACGGTACTCCACCGGCGTCTGCGACAGTCGAATCGGGCTCGCCACCTGCGGCACCATCCCAGCCAGTGCATGAGGCAGCTCGATAGCCAACCCACGCGCCTTGACCTGAGGATCGGCAAACATCTGCGCCACGTCATTGATAGGCCCGCATGGCACGCCAGCCTGTTCCAGCTGTGCCACCCATTCAGCGGTTGTCTTGAACACCGTCGCCTGGCGGATCAGCGGAATCAGCGCTGCCCTGTTTGCCACCCGCAGCTTGTTGGTGGCAAAACGCGGAT
This sequence comes from Pseudomonas sp. IT-P258, assembly GCF_949767825.1. Classification (NCBI taxonomy): domain Bacteria; kingdom Pseudomonadati; phylum Pseudomonadota; class Gammaproteobacteria; order Pseudomonadales; family Pseudomonadaceae; genus Pseudomonas; species Pseudomonas sp. IT-P258. The sequence goes on from NZ_CATKPU010000041.1 coordinate 547, forward strand.
CGTCCGCCCACTGCGGCTGCCCAGCCACTTCCGCGAACTTGCGGAACTGCCCATCGTTCCCGACGGTAAGGATGAAGTCGCCATCCGCCGTAGGAAAATCCTGATAGGGCACGATGTTCGGATGAGCATTACCCAAGCGTTTAGGCGCATTGCCTGTCGTCAGGTAGTTCATTGCCTGGTTGGCCAGACAAGCCACCTGCACGTCCAGCAATGCCATATCGATATGCTGACCACCGCCATCGTGATCCCGATGCGCTAGCGCAGCCAGGATCGCAACAGTCGAATACAGCCCGGTCAGGATGTCCGTCAACGCCACGCCAACCTTCACCGGCCCCGCACCTTCTTCGCCTTCAGGTCGCCCCGTCAGGCTCATGAGGCCGCCCAGCCCCTGGATCATGAAGTCATAACCCGCACGCTTGGCGTAAGGGCCGGTCTGGCCGAACCCGGTGATCGAGCAATAGATCAGATCCGGATTGATCGCCTTCAGCGATTCATAGTCCAGACCATAAGCCGCCAGACCGCCGACCTTGAAGTTCTCGATCAGGATGTCCGACTTGGCCGCCAGCTCACGCACCAGCTTCTGCCCTTCAGGGCGAGTGAAGTCGATGGTGACCGATTGCTTGTTGCGATTGGCCGACAAGTAATAGGCGGCCTCGCTGGTGTTCTCGCCATAAGCGTCTTTAAGGAACGGCGGTCCCCAGGCGCGCGTGTCATCGCCGTTACCCGGACGCTCGACCTTGATCACTTCAGCGCCAAGGTCGGCCAGGATCTGCCCGGCCCAAGGCCCGGCCAGCACCCGCGATAAATCCAGTACCCGTAGATGCGATAGCGCGCCCATGGACGTTCTCCTTAATAGAACGCCTGGAGGCCGGTTTGCGCACGACCGAGGATCAGCGCATGGACGTCATGAGTACCTTCATAGGTGTTCACCACCTCCAGGTTAACCAGGTGACGCGCGACACCGAACTCATCGGAGATGCCGTTGCCGCCCAACATATCGCGAGCCATGCGCGCGATATCCAGGGACTTGCCGCAAGAATTGCGCTTCATCATCGAAGTGATTTCGACCGCAGCGGTCCCTTCGTCCTTCATACGACCCAGACGCAGGCAGCCTTGCAGCGCCATGGTGATTTCAGTCTGCATGTCGGCCAGCTTCTTCTGGATCAACTGAGTGGCGGCCAGCGGGCGACCGAACTGTTGACGATCCAGGGTGTACTGGCGAGCGGTGTGCCAGCAGAACTCGGCTGCACCCAGCGCACCCCAGGAGATGCCGTAACGTGCCGAGTTGAGGCAAGTGAAAGGACCTTTCAGGCCACGGACATCCGGAAAAATGTTCTCTTGCGGCACGAACACGTTGTCCATCACGATTTCACCGGTGATCGAAGCCCGCAGGCCCACTTTGCCGTGAATCGCCGGAGCGCTCAGGCCTTTCCAGCCTTTCTCCAGAACGAAGCCACGGATGTCGCCGGCATCGTCCTTGGCCCAGACCACGAACACATCGGCGATCGGGCTGTTGGTGATCCACATCTTGCTGCCGGTGAGGCTGTAGCCGCCTTCGACTTTGCGCGCACGTGAGATCATCGCGCCCGGGTCGGAACCGTGGTTAGGCTCGGTCAGGCCGAAGCAGCCGATCCACTCACCCGACGCCAGTTTCGGCAGGTACTTCTGCTTCTGCGCTTCGGTACCGAATTCATTGATTGGCACCATCACCAGCGAGGACTGCACGCTCATCATCGAGCGATAGCCGGAGTCGATGCGCTCGACTTCACGAGCGATCAGGCCGTAGCTGACATAGTTCAGGCCGCTGCCACCGTACTGCTCGGGGATGGTTGCGCCCAACAGGCCGACCTCGCCCATTTCGCGGAAGATCGCCGGATCGGTCTTCTCATGACGGAAAGCTTCGAGGATGCGCGGCGCAAGGCTTTGCTGAGCGAATTGCGCAGCCGTGTCGCGAATCATGCGCTCTTCTTCAGTGAGCTGTTGATCCAGCAGCAGGGGATCGATCCAGTTGAAGCTAGCTTTACCGCCCATGAGTGTGTCCTCTCGAATCGGGTCAAATAACGTGGACTGATCCTAGGCCCGGATCGGCGCTACGGCAAACGAGGATTTTGCATACTGTTGTGCTAATTTCTCACTCCGAAACGTCGCGAAAGAGCCTTTATGCGATGTATTAGTGAGATTGACGTACATGCGCAGAAAGATACCCAGCACCACCGCCCTGATCAGCTTCGAGGCTGCCGCACGCCACGAGAGCTTCACCAAGGCCGCCCAGGAACTTTCGCTGACCCAAGGAGCGATTTGCCGACAGATCGCCAGCCTTGAAGAGTTCCTCAGTGTGGAACTGTTCCGACGTTCGCGGCGCGGGGTCAAGCTGACGGAAGCCGGACTCTCCTACAGCCGTCGGGTGGCCACTCAGCTCGATGCCGTTGAGCGCGACACCTTGTCAGTGATGGGCCAGCAGGGCACCAACGTGATCGAGCTGGCCGTAGTTCCGACTTTCGGCACCCAATGGCTGCTGCCGCGCCTCAAGGACTTCCAGCATAAACACCCGGAAGTGACGGTCAACCTGACCAACCGCACGCGGCCGTTCCTGTTCGCCGACACGGATTTTGATGCTGCCATCTACTTCGGTGATGCGGATTGGTCGGGTACAGAATCCCACAGGTTGATGGGTGAAAATCCGATGCCCGTTTGCAGCCCCAACCTGCTCGGAAACAAGACCTGTCTGACGCCCGGCGAAATCGCCGACTTACCTCTCCTGCAACAAACCACCCGCCCCTATGCCTGGCGCCAATGGTTCGACTCCCAGCACCTGAATGTCCCGCGAGACATGACGGGCCCCCGCTACGAGCTATTCTCCATGCTCGCCCAGGCAGCCATGCACGACATGGGCATTGCCCTGATCCCACCGTTCCTGATTCAAAGAGAGTTGAAAGAGAAACGTCTGGTGATCGCCAACCCCCAGGCACTGTCCAGCATCAAGGCTTACTACCTGATGATTCCTGAGCGAAAGGTCGAATCCGCGTCGTTGAGGGCATTTCGTGACTGGCTGGTAAATCAGGCGCACAGCTACAGCCTAGAGGGATAAAGGCTCTACAATGTTACTTGACCCCGTAGTCAGCTAAATGAAAGCCCTACAGATATACGTATTTGTCGCATGACAGCAAACTGTATCGACAAGTCGTACAAACGTCCCACAAGCGCCTGATGACGCGGCTTCGCGCCACTATTTCAAGGCAATGCCGCATCATTCATACGGCCGATGTGTAAATTCTTCAATTTCGGCCAGAATCCTTGAAAAGCACGGTCTACAAGGGATTGAGCCGGTTGGTTGCGACATTCGGTCACGGGGTGACTTGTAGTTAATTTTCCGTCACCCGTCATAATCCCTTGAAGGGCACAAAGTTCGCCTGCAAAATGCCGCGCCCCGCCCTGATTTGGCGGGATCGTGCTGATCGGCCGCCCCCAGCCGCACC
>NZ_CATKPU010000042.1:0-2870 GCF_949767825.1 Pseudomonas sp. IT-P258
GGGTGGGGCGGTTTGTAACGCAGGATCCAATAGGATTGTTTGGGGGTTACAATCTCTACAGCTATGCTCCAAACACGACTGCATGGACTGATCCGTGGGGATGGGAATGCATACCAAACAAAGTGGCTGGCTCTGCTCGAGAGGCTAGAGCCAAAGCAATATTCGAGAAACGTTACGGTAAGAAAAATGTTCTCGGCGAAAGGTATCTACGTAATGCTGAGGGGAAAATAGTCAAGGACCCGTTAACCGGTGAGGGGCGTCGAGTTGATTTTGTTGTTAAGAATGCTGATGGCTCCGGCACGGCGAAAGAAATTACAAGTTTGACCGCTTCGAAATTTGCGCAGCTGGAAAAAGAAATGAGAATTCGAGAGGCGGGTGGAGTTTTTGTGCGCGAGCCGGGTACCAAAAAATTGATTGAAGTAACTGATGTGTCGACAGTGATTCGTGCAAGGTAATAGGAGTTTGGTAATGAGTGATTTGGATTTTACTTTGTGCAGCATACCGATGCTAATGTCTAGAAATAAAAGCGCCGAATATCAGAGGCAGATAGTTGTGCGGTATACAGTTCTAATGAGTTTCCTTAAGGTGCGTGGTCTTATTTATAAGGAGCCATTTGATAGTGATGGTAATTTGAAGATGGATTTGGTTATAAAAAAATCAGATGTCACTTCTCAATGCCTCGAGCTATTCAAGAAGGCAGTTCCAGCTTGGCACGCCTACGTGGATAAAGGTGGAGATATTAATAATACAAGCAAGATTGAAAAGGAGTTGGCTAAAATTCCATGAGTTTTATCTAATTAAGTGGCTGGGAATTTGATCTCAGTCGCTTCAGATGCTTCGGCTTCGACGCCATGGGTCGCAAGAGCTGGCAGTTCGCCTCGCGCCTGCACAACCCTGGCATCCAGCCCGACCTGCGGGTCGAGCACACCTACAACCCGATCCACCGCCGTCACCAATACGACCCGGCCGGCGAGTTGACCCGCTCCCTCGACAAACTGCGCGGCGAGATCAAGTACGAGTACGAAGCCAACGGCCAACTGCACAGCCGCGACATCGGTCAGTTGCTCGACAGCGACGAATTCCGCTACGACGCCGCCGGCTGAATGGGCGGACTCCGAAAGCTTCCTCTACAACTTGTTAGTAAGGAGACAATGATGGGTGTACTGAAAATGTCGAAGTCCGATCCGAAAGTGAATAGCTCTGATCTCAGTTTACTGGAGGATGAGATAGGGCATACATTGCCTGAAGGCTTTAAAAATTTTTATTTAACTCATAGTGGTGGGGTTGCAGATAGAGATTGGTGGGATAGTGGTGATGAATATGAGCCTGTTCGATTAAAGAAATTTAAAGCAGTTGCAGCTAGTGGTGCTTTGGATGCTGCAGAGACAAAATATTTAAGCGGCTGTTATGCTGTGATGACCTCTAAAAATGTGATACCTAAAACATTGCTGCCGTTTGCGACTGACGATGGTGGTAACTTTTTCTGTCTGGATTTGACTGATGGTGATGTGTGTTTTTACGCAACTGATTCCTTTGATTCGAATAGTAGTTATGCCGCCAATCATGCAAAGGCCTATCGTTGGCTCGCAAGTTCGTTTGACGCTTTTGTTGAGGGGTTAAAGGACGAATCTGAGATCGACCTGTAAAATCGAAGGCCAGAGGAGCTGTGACAGGTATCGCGATGACCTGCACAGCGAGGCGGACAATGATTGTCATTTTCCGCTTTTTTCACTAACACCGGTCTGGATTACGATGTTTTATAAAACCAACCACTAGGGAAGTACTCATCTCAGGCAGCAATCATCCACAGCCGCTTCAACGGTGACAGGTCAGCTGATCTCCACCTTCCGTCACGGCAAAGGATTTCTGGTTTTTATTCTGCTGTTCGCAATTGTATTGTTGTGCTTGGTAGGAGTTTGTTATGGAAAAAGAAGTTTCGGTGGTTGAGGCGTTGAAAGGCTTTATGTCAGAAATGCGAGATTGGGAGACGGCTTTTCGCGATGAGCAAATGAGCCTGATCGATGCGGAAAAAAATACCTCTGACTGTGATAAAAAGTATGAACTCGAGCTTAAGAAGGTTTTAACCAGGTTTTCTGTGTCAGATGAGCGAAGCTGGGCTAGGCTTGTAGATCTCGGTTGTGGGTCTCCTCCGACTTATGATCCAGAGAGGGATGTAATAAACAAGCCTGTTCAAGAAGGTAAAAATTACGCTGTGGTTGTCGAGCAGATGGCTAGGCTAAAGGCTGTATATAAGTTTGTTCTAAAAGATACTGGAAATGGTTGGCTGATAGTGAAAAAAGAAACAAAAAGTGGTGATAAGTGGAAAAAAACCGCTCTCTGATGTTTGTATGTAAACGGTGCAGCGCTCCGTTGTACTGGTGGCGCAGCATTTCATGGATGTGTTTGGTTGTTCATTGGTAGTCAAAAACTAGTGGGGTTTGTGCCGTTCTTTAAAATTTTATCTCTAGAGTGGCTTAAGGTTTTCTTAAGCAACTTTCCTCTTTAATCTAAAAATGCTGTGCAAGCGCGTTCTTACAATTCACGCTAAAAATGATTAATAATTGAACGAATCCATTTTCGCGACTTCGGCGGTGAGCAGTACGCCATCGACCTCGACGAAGCCGGCAACATGACCGGTCTCAAGCTGCCGGATGACAACCGGTTGGGGTTCAAGTACGACGACTTTTCGCGTTTGCTTGAAGAAACCGATCCACTGGGTCGCAAGATCAAATACAAGTACCACCTCGGCACTACGCTGGTCACAGAAACGACCTTCCTGGACGGCAGCACCTGGCAAGCCCGCTACGATGCCAAGGGCAACTTGATCGCCGAAGTCGACGCCCTGGGCAATAAAACCGAATACCTCAACA